>DASZRO010000001.1 GCA_035550055.1 Mycobacteriales bacterium
TGTCACTGAAGATCTCGATTTCGATCGCAATCAGCTTTGCGGCGCTGCGCAACCCGTCAATCCCGAAGCGGTCGCGGATGGCCACGACATGGCGACTGATCTCAGGGTCGGCGTCTGTAGGAATATCGACGTCCATTGCGACCTCGTACCCGCATCACTCGCGTTCATCACAAGAGCCGCGACGCGACGCGACGCCAGTAGCGACGGCGGGTTAGCCAGCCTGGGCGGCGCGCTCGTAGATCGCGTCCGGCGCGAGGTCTACGCCGTTCGGCCAGACGAGGTGCCGAGTTCGTCGTCCACTGCCAGTCGCTCCGATAGGTCCAGGTCGGGAACCAAGCCGTCGGCGCAGGTCAGGCGCTGCGGAGGTATTCGCGGAGGCTCGTCGCACGACTTCGGAGACCGTGACGCCGTCGGCGCGTTGGGCTGCCTGCTCGCGCAGCGCAGGGTCGAGACGGACCGACCCCACCGTCTTCGCCTGGTTGCCCAGGGGAGGGCGGCCTCGTCCGCGCCGCTTGTTGGCGAGTTGTTCGGCGGATGTCGTGATTGAGCGGGGACCGGCCGCCCATTGCACGCTGATCTGCGCGTTACCCGAGCGGATGATCTCCGGTTGCTCGTTGGTTGCTCGGAGTTTCCGCATCGACCGTGAGCGATCGGCATCAATCCGCTGTGGCGCGGATCAGTCAGCGAGATTCCATGGGTCGACGACGGTCACGCCAAGCGGCTCGAAGGGCCGGGCGTTGCCGGTCGCGACCGTGGCGCGGCGGGCCAGGGCAATGCCCGCGATCTGCCCGTCGCGGATCTCGGTGGAGCGGCCATGTCGCTGGGCTTCGGCCAGAGCGTTCCCGGCTGCGTTAGCGGCGGCTGTGTCGAACGCGAGGACGCGGCCGTCCAGGTCGTCTTGCAGGAGCTGGTCGAAGGAGGTTTGTAGTCGGGCGCGGCGCCGGCTGGTCGAAGGAGCTCCAGGCCCATCCGGACTTCGAGCACGGTGATGCTGGTGGTCCAGACCGACTCGGCGGGTTGGGCATCGAGCCAGTTGACGGCGGCGGGGTCAGGTCGGTCGCGCATCAGCGCCGACAGGACGTTGGTGTCGAGGATGATCACTTGTCGAACTGGGCGGGACGTGCCGGCTGTCCGCGCAACTCGGCGATGTCGTCACGCAGGCCGTGCCCCCGGAACCGGTCAGCGATCGCCGAGCCAAGTCTTACCGGGCCGGGCGACGATGCCCCGACGGCGGCGCGGAGGATCTCGCGCACCTCCTCTTCGGTCGAGCGGTCATGCGCTCGTGCTCGGCGTTGCAGGGCGAGCTTCGTGTCCTCGTCGAGTTGGCGGACGATCAGTTGGGCCATCGCCAGGTTGATATCACGATATCAACCTGGCGCGATCCGGCGGGAAGTCCGGGCTCCCAGAAAAGGTCGGGTCCCCGGCCTCAGATGTCGTAATACAGCGCGAACTCGTAGGGGTGCGGGCGGAGCCGAATCGCGTCCACCTCGTGCTCGCGCTTGTACTCGACCCACGTCTCGATGACGTCCGGGGTGAAGACGCCGCCCTGCAGCAGGTAGTCGTGGTCAGCTTCGAGGTTGTCGAGCACGGCCTCGAGCGACCCCGGCACCTGAGGTACGGCGGCGAGCTCGTCCGGCGGCAGCTCGTAGAGGTCCTTGTCGACCGGCTGCGGCGGCTCGATGCGGTTGACCACACCGTCCAGGCCCGCCATCAGCATCGCTGAGAACGCGAGGTAGGGGTTGCACGACGGGTCCGGCACCCGGAACTCCAGCCGCTTGGCCTTCGGGTTCGACCCGGTGATCGGGATCCGACAGCACGCCGAACGGTTGCGCTGCGAGTAGACCAGGTTGACCGGCGCCTCATAGCCCGGCACCAGCCGGCGGTAGGAGTTGGTCGTCGGGTTGGTGAACGCCAGCAGCGACGGCGCGTGCTTGAGCAGCCCGCCGATGTAGTGGCGCGCCATGTCCGACAGCCCGGCGTAGCCGACCTCGTCGTAGAACAGCGGCGCGCCGTCCTTCCACAGCGACTGGTGGCAGTGCATGCCCGAGCCGTTGTCGCCGAAGATCGGCTTCGGCATGAAGGTCGCGGTCTTGCCCGCCTGCCAGGCGACGTTCTTCACGATGTACTTGAACAGCATCAGGTCGT
>DASZRO010000002.1 GCA_035550055.1 Mycobacteriales bacterium
TCGGAGGCGAACAGCCGCTGCGCTGCGCGGTAGGAGAACGTCGTGGCGGCCGCGTCCACCGTCGGCCCCTCGTTGTCTCCGCCCGCCTGCTGGCTGTAGCGGATGCCGGCCGACCAGATGGCGCCGTCATCGGCGAACACGCGGTACGCGCTCTGCGCACCGCCGGCGAGCGGGCCGAGCGAGTCGAGCGGCCCGGCGCCGTTGAACGGCAGGGTGAACGCACCGTTGGCGAAGTAGTACCCGCCGTTGAACTCGTCTTCGGTGCCGGTGCCGTAGATCGACGGGCAGCGCAACCCGTCGATGTACACCCGTTCGTCGCCTTCCATGAACCACTGCCCGCTGCTGACGCCTGACAGCGGCGCTCGCTGCGAGAGGTCCATGACGTACGACGCGAGGTGCCCTGACCCACGTGCGTAGAGGACCGGAAAGTCACGTCCCAATCGCGTCTTGGTCACGACCCGTGTGCCGTACAGGTGCCCGGTCGCTGCGCTGGCCGCCGCGGTCCATGCCTCGATCCGGACTTTCGCGTCGGACGACGCGGAGGCGACTCGAACCCGCACGTCGCGGCGGTACGGGATGGGCAGCGCGAGATAACCCGTGCCGGTCCGCGGGTCCTCACCGAAATCCGCCGACCGGATCGGCCGGGTCTCCAGACCGTCGCCGAACACGTCTGCGAGCGGCACGTCGACCTGCGGCGACGAGGCCCCGTCGGCGTCGACCTCGAGGCGCAGGCTGCGCAGCGTCGCGAGGGTGAACGGGGCGACATGGACGCGGAGGTAGCGAATCGCAGCGGGTCCGCGCAGCACGGGAAGCGCGAGTGCGGAGCGGGCGCTCACCGGGCCGCTCACCTCCCGGTCCGGGCGCCCGGCGGGCGCGGCGCCCACTCGGTCGAGCGCGCGGGCGGCGGCTCGCGCGGCACGCTCGTCGCCGGTGAACGTGGTGACCCGGGTGCCCGTTGGAACGCTGAGGAAGGTCAGCTGGAAGTAGTTCTGGTAGGTCGAGAGCGCACCGGTCACCCGAACCTTCAGCTCGCGCGAGAAGCAGAACGGGACGTAGGAGTAGTTGCCGCCGCTGGACCCGGCGTAGTCATCGACGAGTGGCACCGGGAAGCGTGGGTCCTTGCCGGCGAAGAACGCCGCCGCGGGGTCGTCGACCGCCGGCTTGGAGCTGCCGTCGAAGAACAGCTGCACGTTGCCGAAGGAGGCGGCATCGCCGCTGGCTCCGCCGGACGACGAGGTCATCCAGATCCGCAGCAGGCAACCGGGACCGTGCTGGTCGGCAAGGACGTACGTCGAACCCTCGCGGCGTACATAGGTGACCGGCAGCACCCCGGCCAGCGGCGCGGCGTACGAACCGCCGTCGAGGTTGCCACCGGCCAGATCGTGGCTGGAGATCTGGTAGACCGCGGAGCCGGCCGGCAGCGACGAGAGCTGCTCGCCCGGATCGGCCAGGCGATCGAGCATCGTCTGCTCGGACACCGTCGGGCCGACGCGTCGGGCTGACCCCGACCCGGTGGACGCCGTCGCCGGCGCGCACACCGATGCCAGCGCCAGGGCGGCAGACAGTGCGAGCGCAGCCGCGCCGAGCCGGTGCTTCACGAGGCGCAGGTGTCGGGCAGGGCGTGTCCACTGAGGCCGTCGTCGACGTAGGTGAGGGCCCGCGGGATGAAGCCGCCGAGCGCCGCCACGATGTGATCGTCGCCGAGGTAGAGCAGCGGGTCACGGACGAAGTCGAGCTGCGTGCCGTGTGCGCAGTAATACGCGGCCAGCTGCTGCTGGCCCGAGGGCGAGATGAGCTGGTCGTGCGCCGAGATGTAGAGCATCGTCGGCGCGGTCGGCGCGTGACGACCAAGGGCGTTCCGCGAGATCGCCCGAGCGATCCTCGCCACGGCAAGCGGATGCGGGATCGTCGTCCAGCTGTCGATGTGCTCGTACTCCGACACGACCGGGCTCACGCAACCACTGCCGTCGGTCTCCGCCCGCCGGACGGCGCTGCCGTGCGTGTTGAGCAGCTTCGTCCACCCGAGGCGCGGCTCGACGCGTTGCAATCCGAGCAGCGCACCCATCACGGCACCTGAGGCGTTCGCGTCGATGTAGTGGTCGGCGGCACGGTCGTTGACGAAGGACCCGCCCGCCGCGACGGCGACGACGCGGATGTCGGGCGCGTAGGAGCGTTGGAGCTCAGCGGCAGCCAACGTCTCGTTCCCGCCGCCGGAGTAGCCGACCAACGCGACCCGGGTGTGGCGGCCGTCGACCTGTGCCCGCCTGAAGTGCTCGACCGCGCGGACCGAGTCGAGAACCGCGTGGGCCTCGGCCGTCCGCACCCACATCTCGGATCGCGGACCTTCGACGTCAGGTACGACGAGCACGTGGCCGGTCGAGACGAGCGCCGGCTCGGTGGCGGCGAACTCCAGCAACAGATCGGAGTTGTCACCCTCCCCGACCTGCAGCTGGTAGGACGGCGCGCAGTTCGACGTGAGGCTGTCCTCCGCGTCCTGCAACGAGACGATGCTGCGGGCGCCGGATGGCTTCGCGCCGTCGGGGACGATCACGGTCGTCACGTTTGCGACGGCGCGCCCGTGCCCGTCATTGGTCCGGTAGAGCAACTGATAGGCCGACGCCCCGGTCAGCGGGAGGCCTCCGGCGAGGGTCAGCTGGACCGACCGCTCGCGGATCACGGCGCCGTCGGCGTACCCCGCGAGGGAGGCGGGCGGGACGTAGAACGAGTCAGCCGA
>DASZRO010000003.1 GCA_035550055.1 Mycobacteriales bacterium
GACGGGTTGCGCAGCGCCGCAAAGCTGATTGCGATCGAAATCGAGATCTTCAGTGACAGCTATGAGGAGCTGCCCGGCGGCTGACGGCGCCGTCCGCCGCTGCCGACATCCTTCGCGACCGGACTAAACGGGCCGTCTCGCGTTCACGAGAGACTCCGCCGTCTCGGCCGACGCCTTGACGCGGTCTCGGCATCACTATGGGCAGTGTCCCTGCTCAGGACCTCCCGCCATACCGCCCGATGAGCGCCTCGAGCATTCTGAGGACTCGTTCGGTGTTCTCACCAGGGATCGAGTGCATCGGTATCGCACAGTCGCGGAGCGACTCGATCTCCGCCGCGACGCGCTCGACGTAACGTTCGCCGCCCACCCGTTCGAGCTCAGCCGCCAAGACCGAGGCAAGTGAGTCCTCACTGACCTCGTGCGCCGAGTTGTCGGAAAGCCGCGCGCGCAGCCGGCGCCAGCACTCCGACGAAGGCACATCGAGGACGACGTGCAATGCCTCGCCACCGGCGTCATCAGCCTCGTTCGCGAACCCGAGGAAGTCATCGACGTCGTACAGCAGCTGCGGGATCACCACGACTCCGCCGCCGCCAACCACCTCACGGATGATCGCGTGGACGATCGGCCGAGTGATCTGCCCAGCCCCCGCGAAGTCGGCCGACCAGCCACCGACGAACGTACGAAGCACATCGACATCCAGCAGGAACCATCCGGGCCGACTCGACACCAGCCGCCGTGCGACGGTCGACTTGCCGCTGCCGGGTGCTCCGTTGATGAACACCGCCAACCCGGACTCGCTCATCTGCGACGGACCCGAGACCACATCTAGCCCGAGTGCCCGGCTACTTGACCCCGAGTAGGTCGATGACGAAGACGAGGGTCTGCCCCGACAGCCGGTGCCCGCTGCCCGCCGGACCGTAGGCCTGCTCCGGCGGGATCGTGAGCTGCCGCCGCCCGCCGACCTTCATGCCGGGGATGCCGTCCTGCCAGCCCTTGATCAGGCCCTGCAGCGGGAACTCGATCGACTCGCCACGGTTCCATGACGCGTCGAACTCCGATCCCGAGCTGAACTCGACGCCGACGTAGTGCACCTCGACGGTGTCGCCCGGCTTGGCCTCCTCGCCGGTCCCGACGACGAGATCCTCGATGACCAGGTCGGCGGGCGCGGTGCCGGAGTTGGCGGTGAGCTCAGGTTTGGTGAGGGACATGACGCCACCCTAAAGAGTCACCGACGCACCATAAGGTTTGGCGATCACATCGGGACAGGTACGGCGGTGAGCATGGGTACGACGGGCGAGACGCCGGCCTGGGTCGCCGCCCTCACCGACGACGACCTGCGCCGCCAGTTCGGCGCCGAGATCTTCGCCCGCGGCCTTGCCTACGCCCGCCAGGGCGCCGTCACCGACGTCCAGACCGGCGGCGAGGGCACCCTCCTGCTCGCCGCGGTGAGCGGCAACCGCCCCGCGCCGTACCAGGTCCTCGTCACCAGCCCCGCCAAGGTCAGCAAGCGCATCTCGGCCCGCTGCAGCTGCCCGATGGGGACCGGCTGCAAGCACATCGTGGCCGCGCTGCTCAACACCCGCGGCTTGAAGCCACGCCACGGCGCCCGGCCGTCGTGGCCGCACGACGACTGGGAGCACCTGCTCGACAACGTCATCGCCCGCCCGAAGCCCGCCGCCCCGACGCCGATGGCGCTGCAGTTCGAGCTGGTCCAGCCGCGCAACTCCCCCGGCCGCCGGATCCGGCTGCGGGCGATGGCGCAGGGCAAGACCGGCTGGATCAAGACCGGCGCATCATGGCGCGACCTCGAGAGCCGCTACCAACCGCCCGGCCGCCCGACGATCAGCGCCGAGCAGCGCGCCTGGGTGTTCGAGGTGCTGTCGGTCGCGCGCAGCCATCAGACGCACTACTACTCCCAGTACGCCGACGTCATCCTTCACCTCGAAGATCTCGGTACGGCGACCTGGCGGCTGCTCGCCGCCGCGCAGCGGGCCGGCTTCACCTTCATCGGCACCGGCGCCACCACGGTCGAGCTCGCCGCCGAACCGGCACGGCCTGTGATCGACCTGCGCCGTGCCGACGGCGGGGACGTCGAGCTGACCGCCGCGTTGCGACTCGACGACGGCGAGGTCCTGCCGCCCGGCGCGGACCTGATCGGCGAACCCGCGCACGGCTGCGCGATCGACGAACCGGGCCGGCTGCGGCTGATCCCCCTCGAACCGCAGATCGACGCCTCGATCCAGCGGCTGCTCAACTCCGGGCGGGTGGTGATTCCCGCGGCCGAGACGCCACGGTTCCTCACCGAGTTCTATCCCGCGTTGCAGCGCCAGCTGACCGTCGAGTCGGCCGACGCGAGCGTGGCGCTCCCCCGGATCGAGCCGCCCAGGCTGTCGGTGCGCATCGACTTCGAGCCGGGCCACGTCGCGACGATCGCGTCCTCGTTCGTCTATCGCGTCGGCGACCAGACCCACGAGGTCGCCATCGACGACACGGTGCCCGACGCGAGCCGCGACGTCGACGC
Source organism: Mycobacteriales bacterium (assembly GCA_035550055.1). Lineage (NCBI taxonomy): Bacteria > Bacillati > Actinomycetota > Actinomycetes > Mycobacteriales > Mycobacteriales bacterium. Next base: position 2,522 of record DASZRO010000003.1, read on the forward strand.
GGAACGCGCGCTGCTGTCGCGGCTCACCGCGCTCGACGCCGTACCCGGCCTGCGCGCACCCGCCCACGAAGGTCGCCGCCTGATCCCGCAGGCGCAGGTCACCGGGCTGCACACCGCAGACCTCGCCGAACGTGTCCTTCCGGCGCTCGCCGACGACCCGGACGTCGAGGTCGTGGTGCAGGGCGACGCGACGGCGTACCACGAGTCAGCGGACGCACCGCTGGTCACGGTGGCGCTCGACGACGACGCCAACGACCCCGACTGGTTCAACCTCGCGGTCGCCGTCACCGTCGACGGCGAGCACGTGCCGTTCCCGCCGCTGTTCGCGGCGATGTCACTCGGCCAGGAGCGGCTGCTGCTCGACAGCGGCACCTGGTTCCGGCTCGACCGGCCCGAGCTGCGCCGGCTGCGCGAGCTCATCGACGAGGCGAAGGCCATCCAGGACAAGACCAGCGGCGCCCTGCGGCTCACCCCAGTCCAGGCCGGGCTGTGGGAAGAGCTCGTGCAGCTCGGCGTGGTCACCCAGCAGAGCGAGCGATGGGCCCGGACCGCCGGCGCGCTGCTCGCGCTCGAGGAGATGCCGCGCCCCGACCCACCGGTCGGGCTGAAGGCGCAACTGCGGCCCTACCAGCTCGACGGCTACCAGTGGCTCAGCCTGCTGTGGGACCTCCAGCTCGGCGGCGTGCTCGCCGACGACATGGGCCTCGGCAAGACGGTGCAGACCCTCGCGATGGCGGTTCGTGCCCGCGAGGCGGGGTCGCTGGGCGGCGAGTCCGGGCCGCTGCTGATCGTGACGCCGACGAGCGTGATGTCGACGTGGGCGAGCCAGGCGGCGCAGTTCGCGCCCGACCTCGACGTACGCATCGTCCCTGGGACGCAGCGCAAGACCTCGACCACGGTGGCAGAGCACGCCGCCGGCGCCGACCTCGTGATCACGTCGTTCACGCTGTTCCGCCTCGACGAGGAGGCCTACCGGTCGGTGAAGTGGTCCGGGCTGGTGCTCGACGAAGCGCAGTTCGTGAAGAACCACCAGGCCAAGACCTACCAGTGCGCGCGCAGGCTGCCCGCGCCGTTCAAGCTGGCGATCACCGGTACGCCGCTGGAGAACACGCTCATGGACCTGTGGTCCATGCTCTCGATCGTCGCGCCGGGCCTGTTCCCCAACCCGGAGCGGTTCAACGAGTTCTACCGGCGCCCGATCGAGCGCGGCGAGGCGCCCGACCGGCTCGACGCGCTGCGGCGGCGGATCCGGCCGCTGATGCTGCGGCGTACCAAGGAGCTCGTCGCTTCCGACCTGCCGCCGAAGACCGAGCAGCGCCTCGACGTCGAGCTCAATCCGCAGCACCGCCGGATCTACGACACCCATCTCAACCGCGAGCGGCAGCGCGTCATGCACCTCGTGGAGGACATGGACCGCAACCGGCTGACGATCCTGCGTTCGCTGACCCTGCTGCGTCAGCTCAGCCTCGACGCATCCCTGGTCGACGAGGAGCACGCTGGCAAGGTCCGCTCCAGCAAGATCGACGCGCTCGTCGACCAGCTGCGCGAAATCGCCGCGGAGGGTCATCGCGCCCTGGTGTTCAGCCAGTTCACCCGGTTCCTGTCGTTGATCCGCACCCGGCTCACCGAGGAGGGCCTTGGCCACTGCTACCTCGACGGCCGCACCCGCGACCGGGCCGCGCGGATCGCGGAGTTCACCGAAGGCGACGCCCCGGTCTTCCTGATCAGCCTCAAGGCGGGCGGGTTCGGGCTGAACCTCACCGCCGCCGACTACGTCTTCGTCCTCGACCCGTGGTGGAACCCGGCAGCCGAGGAGCAGGCGATCGACCGGACGCACCGGATCGGGCAGGACAAGCCGGTCATGGTCTACCGGCTGGTCGCCACCGACACGATCGAGGAGAAGGTCGTCGCCCTCCAGGAGCGCAAGCGCGACCTGTTCGCCCAGGTCGTCGACGGCGGCGCGGCAGCCAGCGGTGCGCTGACCGCTGCGGACATCCGGGAGCTGTTCGCGTCCTGACGCCGCCGCCGGCTGAGGTCAGCCGGTCCGCCTGACGCTGTAGTAGCTGTGCGCGTTGTTGCGGTTGCCCGCCCAGTCGGTCGCCACTGCGACGTAACGAATCGTGATCAGCCGCGGATGCTCGACCCGCGTCGTCTCGATGCGGCAGGTGTGCACTCCCGAGTAGCGGTCGTGCGCGAGGCAGGTGAGCCGGCGTACCGCGGCGTAGACCGCGTGCGGCCTGACCCCGTGAACGGCGACGGTCGGTCGCTCGCGGTCGACGTTGATCCCGGTGATCGATGCCGTCGCGGTCGTGCCGTTCGTGTCGGTCACCGAGCCGGTGGCGGACTGCCCGGCGCCGCTGTTGTCGATGTACGCCGGGCCCGGGCACGACATCGCCAGCGGCGCCGAGCCGGGCGTGCAGTGGAACACCACCGTGACCGCGGACCGGTACCAACCATGGCTCTCGCCGGACGCGCTCACCGTGGTCGCGGTGATCGTCGGCCCGTCGCCGCCAGCCCCGGTGGTCACGGGCGCGGCGAAAGCGCTCGGCGCGGTCGCGACCACCACGCCGCCCAGCGCGAGGGTGACCAGGCAGCGGGCGACGTTCACTCCTCCGTTGTACCCGAGCCGTCGTCGTCGCGGTCCGCGCTGTCGCTCACGCAGCGGGCAGCCGCCGACCCGTCACCAGCGAAGCCGGGTCCGCCCTCGCCCAAGCGTGACGGTGAGCGTCCCACGTCGGCTCGCGTGGCGGGCGCGACCGCCGACCCGGACGAGCTCTCCCGGTCGCAGGTGCGTCAAGGCGAGCCGGGTCGCTCCGTCGGTCGTGATCGAGGCGGTGCCCGACGGCAGCCGTGCCGCGGCGAGGTCCACCGCGACGTGGCCGACGTTGCGCAAGGTCATCTCCAGGCGACGCGACCGTTGAAGCGGCGCGCCGAGCTGCCAGCTCCCGGTGGTGACCTGCATCGGCGGCGCGTCAGCGGGCGCGATGACCGATCCGGTCTCGTGCTCCGTCACGGCACGCCCGGCCATCGCGCCGTCGGTGGCGCGCACGGTCGACAGCGCGTTGCCCTGGGTGACCCGTTGCCGCAGGCCGGACAGCCAGTACACCCGAGTCGGCCCGAGACCGAGTCGGCGGTTCACCGACTGGCTGCACCACGTGTAGCTGACGGTCCGCGGATGCGCGTCGACGACCGGCCGGTGCGGCAGGGCGGCGACCTGCGAGGAGAAGCCGTCGAGCAGGTCGGTGGTCACGTGCTCCGGCGCGGTGGTGGAGAAGAAGGTGAACCGGTCCGCCGCCGCGCTCAGCCGCTGGATCAGCTCGGGGTTGTTCACCGAGGGCGACAGCTCGTCGGTGTAGGAGTCGCTGATCACCAGCGGCACCCAGTGCAGGTTCGCCGACCGGTCCGGAGCGGCGGCGATGACGAGGTTCGCCGCCCCTGCCGGCGCGCTGCTACAGCCGTCGTCGAACCCGCCGTCGAGCGGCATCGACGCCGCGAAGACCGACGGGTACGTGCTCGGCAGTACGAAGCTGGCAAGCCCGCCCATCGAGTAGCCGGTGATCAACGTCCGGTCGGCCAGCACGCGATACTCGCGGGCGACCTGGCCCCAGACCTGCCAGAAGTCGTGCTCGGCGACTCCGGCGTACAGCCCGTCGCCTCCGAAGCCCTCGGGGCTGACGCAGATCGAGTCGCGCTCCTGACAGAGCTGCCTCGACAGTCGCGGGTTGATCACCGGGTACTGGTTGTAGTTGACGTCGGCGGAGTGCAGCAGCCACGTCAGCGGCAGCGGCGTCGCGGCCGAGTAACCCTTCGGGACGTACACCTCGTAGGGCTGCACCCGGCTGAGAAAGGTGGGGTTGGCCGTGGCTGCGCCCGACACCCCTTGCCCGAGGTGCAGGTCGGTGACGTACCAGCGGTCGCTCCAACCGGTCACGCGCGGCGCGGGCGTCGTCACTCGCTCGGCGAGGCGGTGCCAGTCGACAACGCGGGAGAACGGCGTGACGTCGCCGGTGGCGAGCGCGTCTGCCTGGTGCGCCTCCGACCAGAAGTTGTCATCGACGAGATGGCGGAGCGCCGCAGGTGCTTGCCGCAGCCAGCCCGGCAGGCTCTGCGCTGCGGCCAACGCCTGGTCGATCCCCGCTGTCGAGGTTGCGACGTACTGGGCCGGCTCCTGTCGCCGCGCGCGGAAAGTGACGTTGTACGCACGCGCCGCGGTGGCGGGGGCCGGAAGCGCACCCGCGAGTGTCGGTACGGCGAACGTGCGTCCGGACGGGGCGGCGAGCCCGGCCGCCAACCGGACTCGCCAACGTCCCGAGACCGCCAGCACGTGACGCGGCACGACGACGATGAACGACCGAGCCTTCGGATCCACGTGAGTGGCGAACCGTGCGATCACGGCGCCGGTCGTCGGGTTCTCCAGCCACGCGCCGGTCGCGGACACGACCAGCGCACGATCGATGCCCGGTGAGGTCAGGTTCGCCGCGGCCGGCCACCGCGCCGAGCCGGTCGAGGCGTCGTCGTCGGTGTCGAAGGTCCACTCCGCGATCGGCACGCGCGGAGAAACCAGCGTGTTCCAGTCGATCCGCCAGTAGCTGGCCTTTCGGGTCAGCCCGATCGCGGCCCGGAAGATGTCCGCGCCGTCGCCTGCCGCTGCACCCGCGGGGTAGACGAAGCTGCCCTTCGCCGGTGACAACGGATCGGCGGCAAGCGTCTCGGTGTTCAGCGGCAGCGCCGACGTTTCGCTCGCCCCGTAGTCGTCGTACACCCAGTCGGTCCACTCGAGCGCCCCGCCGGCCAACCGCCCCGTGCCCGACGTCCGCGAGAAGCGGTCTGGGAACGGCCAGGGCTTGGGCGTCGGCAATCGCGGCTCACGGTCGTGTGCCGCCCGGGCGGCCCCGGGGGGCAGTCCCGTCCGCGGGCGTTCGAGACCCGCGCCGCTGGCCCGAGGCAATGACACGGCTTGCGCCACGCTGGCCGCGCTCGACGACGGAATCGCGACGCCGCAGACCGCGAGACCGACCACCACGGCGACCGCGAGTGTCAGCACGCCGCTGCGTCGTACTGACCGATCAGCCCGCACGAGCGATGCCCGTCAGCGCGCCGGTCGTCCCCACCGGACGCCCTCCTCCGTCGAAGTAGAACCTTGTTCTATCTTTCCGGCTAATCGGCGTCAACGCTGGTAAAGGCGACGAGGGCGGCGCCTACCCCGCAGCCGCAGGGCGCTCCTCACACCCGCGGTTTCGCATGTTCATCGATTGCACCCGGCCGTGGTCCAGCCAGTACGCGGAGGCGTTGTAGAACGACAGCAGGTCGGCGACGCACCGGCCATCGATCCGATAGGGCACGTTGCCCGAGACGAGATTCGTCGGGTCCTTCGCGGCGGCGGCAGGACTGTAGGTGCCGCCGCCGATGGAATGCGCGTCGGCAGATCCGTCGAAACGCAGGGCGGTGAGCCGTCGCAGGCCTGATTGCTCGTGCTTGAGGTAGTAGTCGAACCACGCCTGCGAGTAGTAAAGCGAGACCAGCTGCCCGTAGCGAGAGGCCGGCAGTGCACCGACCGAAGACTGCTGGTCCCACTCGTAGTGGGTGCTTGCCCGCGGTGTGATGACCATCGAGTCGACGCCGGCCTTGCGCATCTGGTCGAACGCGGGCCAGTGCTGCTCCGGGTTCTCGAACGCACCGGGGAGCCGCGGGGTCGCGAACTCCGGGAACTTGTAGTCGGTGCCGAAGTACAACGCCGGGGCGTGGATCTTCGGCAGCAGCCACGACGGCAGCGACAGATCGATGTTGTCGTAGGAGATGACCGCTTTGACTCGCGGGTCCTGCTGCCCGATCGGGGTGACTGCCGAGGCTCCGAGGGAGTGGCCGGCGATGCCGACCTCGGAGCGATTCACCTCTTGCCACAGCGGGTTGTACGGCAATGCGTGCTCGCCGTTGCGGCCCACGTCGTACTTGTCGGGATGACGTGGCGTCGACACCGCGAAGTCGATCGCGGCGTGTGTCTCCGGCTTGTCGTTGGTCGGGACGTTGCACACGATGCCGCACTTCTTCGACGGGTCGGTGTCGTGGGAGGTGACCTCTGAGTCACCCTGGGCCTGCGGATCCATGATCAGGACCACGTAGCCGGCCTCGGCGAGGCCCTCCCCGTACCACCAGGCCTGCTCCTTCGACTCCTGCAAGCCAGGCGTGAAGGTGACGATCGGGTAGCGCCTGCCCGGATGCGGATTCGGGCTGAACAGCTCGGCGTCGATCTCCGCACCGTCGGTCGAGATGTAGTGGAACTGCTGGAACTGGCCGCGCCCCAAGGCGACCCACCGAGTCGGGACCCGAAACGGGTCACCACCCGCAACGAACACCGAGCCCCAGCTGCGCAGCCTGGGGTCGGTGACGTCGCCGAAGATCTCGTTGGGATTGCTCCCTGCCACCTCCATCGCGGACATCGCGACGAACGCGGGATTGGCGAGCTCGTCGGTCAGCCGCTGTGTCGAGCACAGTTCGTTCTGCCGGTCTCTCGCCTCCCACGCGACGAGGTCGGTCTTGGGGTTGGGGTTGCCCACGGCCCCGGTGCAGTCGGTCGCCACCACACCGCCGGCCAGCAGCTGACTTGCGTTCAACTCGCGTGGCGCGTGCGACGGGCTCGCCGTCGCCATTCCGGCACCCGACACGGCGAGCGCACCCGCCAACAGTCCTGCCAGCCGCACGCGACGAGATCGTCCGAACATGCCGAGAGGTATACCGCAGCCGCGAAGGCCGTGCTGCCTGTCGCACCTCGGAGGCCGCTGTCGGCCGACCGCCTGCTCTGCTACCCCAACGCTTCCGCTTCGTCGATGACGCGTCGGGCGTCGAAGGCTTGCCACAGCATCAGGTACGCGGTGAGCAGGTGCAACTGAGTGCGCGCGAACTCGTCGTCCGCGATCCGCGGGTCGAAGCGATCCTCCAGACCGTCCAGATCGCCGACGTGCCGCTCGAGCCTCGGCACCGCGCCGAGCGGCCACTGCAGCCCGCCGGCGACGACGTGCAGCGCGAACTGGCGCTCGAGCACCGCAGCGTCGAGCGGGCCGCCACCGGCTTCGGTGAACACGCGCGCGAACCGGTCGAGGAAGTGACCGATGTTGGCGACGAGGAAGTCCGGCTCGGTGAAGATGAGGGCGCTTGCCAGCGCAGTGACGAGGTTGATCTCGCCGACGTTGCCCCAGTCCATGAGGCCGCAGGCGAGGTCTCCGTCGCCGTCTCGCCAGAACCAGGCGTTGTCGATGTTCGCGTTCCAATGGCAGAACGCGTCGAGGTTCGGCGCGTCTTGCTGCGCGGCGCGCAACGCAGTTGCCAGCTCTACCGAACGTGGCGCCTGCGTACGAAGCTCGGCAAGGAAGGACTCGGAGCGGATCGAGGCGGGAAGCAGCTGCGGAGCCCGCGCCGCGAAGTCGGCGTATCGCTCGACCCACCCGGTCACCTGCTCCGGCGTGACCGGTGCCGGACGCCGACCTGACGGCTTGCGTGGCCGGCGCTCGAAGCCCGCCATGACGTGGGCGGGGAAGCGGCCCGCGCGATGCGTGCCGGCCAGCCGGGCGAGGGCGCTCACCAGTGCGTCGTAGTGCTCACGAAGGTCGTCGATCTCGTAGTCACGGGCCTTCGGGTGATGCGGCTCGATGCCGTTCTCGCCGAAGGCGATCCGTTCTGAGATCAACAGACCCGACCCGGATTCGAGGTGGTAGTCGGCGAACAGGCATCGCGGGACGGCGACCGGGAAGTCGGCCCTCATCGACAGCAGACCGAACCGCGTCTCGGTCGCCATCTGCCGCTTGCCGCCGTCGCGCGCCTCGTTGTCGAAGTCTCTGGAGAACTTCACGAACAGCCGGGTCGGCAGGGTGGCGTCCGGTGCGTCGTACCTGACCGACAGCAGCGCCTTGCGGCCGGTGCTGCCACCCGTGAACGGCTCGAGCTGCTCGACCGCGGCGACGCTGTTGTCCGGGCTCATCGCACCGCTGGCATGAAACGCCCGCGTCAGGAACTCGACGCCGGCCTCGCGGAGCGCGTCGAGGTGCACGGGGAACTCGGCGTCGAGAAGATCCCCGACCGCCCAGCCCCCATCGTCGCGGGCAGCGACCGCGGAACCCTCTGACACGGATCAAGTGTCGGCCAAGCGACGGCATTCACCGCTGGCGGGCCTGCCAGCGTCGGATCGCGGCGCGATGCAGCGGGTCGAGCGCCCGGCCTTCGGCCGCGAGATCCGCGCGCAGGCTCCCGCGATGACGGAAGATCCAGACCAAGCCGAGCCCCCACGCGACGTACTGCACGCAGAACGCCGCCTTGAACTCGCCGAGCGACGCCGACGACGGGCCGACCCCGAACCCGGACAGCACCGCGCCGATGCCGGCGATGACCGCCAGCGACGCGACGAAGCCGCCCATGTTGACGATTCCGCTGGCGCTGCCAGCCCGCACGAGCGGGTTGTGGGTGCGCGCGAAGTCGATCCCGACCATCGAACCCGGGCCGTTCGACCCGAGTACGACGACCAGCAGGATCAGCAACCCGAGCGGCGTCCGGCCGGGCCAGGCGAGCACGACGGTCCAGATCACGATGGTGGCGACGACGATCGCCAGCACGAGGTTGGTACGCCGCAACGGGTAGCCGCCGGTGAGCCGCCCGAGCAACGGACCTACCGCCATGCCCACGGCCACCAGCAGCGTGAGCAGCGCCCCCGCAGCACCCTTGGACAGGCCTTCGCCGGTGACGAGGAACGGGTAACCCCACAGCAGCGCGAACGTGTTGCCGGAGAACTGAGTCGTGAAGTGCGCCCAGAGCCCGAGCTTCGTACCGCGCTCCCGCCACGCCTGCGCCACGTGCGTCGTGATCTGCGCTCGGGTGAGAGCCAGGACGGCCGGCGCCTGGTCCGGCGCGTGGTCGTGCACCGCGGTGCCGGCGAGGACCGCTGCGCCACACCCGATGGCCGCACACAGCAGGAAGGTGTCCCGCCATCCGGCACCACCGAGCAGCGCCACCAACGGGTACGCCGCCGCCACCTGACCGAGCTGGCCGACGATCGCCGTGAGCTGGGTGAGGACCGGGACCTGACGGGCCGGGAACCAGGTACCGATCAGGCGCAGGACGCTGATGAACGACATCGCGTCGCCGCCGCCGACCAGCACGCGGGCGAGGACGGCCAGCGCCACCCCGTGCGCCAGCGCGAGACATGCCTGGCCGGCCGCCATGACGATCGCGCCCGTCGTCAACAGCCGTCGGCTGCCGAAGCGGTCGAGCGCCGCCCCGACCGGCACCTGCATGCCGGCGTACACCGCGAGCTGCAGGACGACGAACAGCGAGATCTCCGCCGCCGAGGCGTGCAGCTGGTGCTGGGCGCGGATCGCGGCCACGCCGAGCGAACCGCGCTGGAACACCGCGACCGCGTAAGCGGCCACCGCGGCGCCCCAGATCAGCCAGCGCGCCGCCGTCCCTTTCACATCACGACGGTAGAGGCTGCCCGCCGAGGCGCAGCCCGTGCCCGCACAACCGGATGGTGTGAACCGGCGGCTGGCGGGTCATGATCACACGCATGGCGTCGCCTGCAGCGTCGAACGCGGAGGCGCCGCGCCGGCTGGGGGTGATCCTCGGCGCCTTGATGTTGGCCATGGTCCTGGCCAGCCTCGACCAGACGATCGTGTCGACCGCGCTCCCCACGATCGTCGGCGACCTCGGCGGGCTCAACCACCTGTCGTGGGTGGTGACGGCGTACCTGCTGTCCTCGACGGTCGCGACGCCGCTCTACGGCAAGCTCGGCGACCAGTACGGCCGCAAGCGGCTGTTCCTGATCGCGATCGTGGTCTTCCTCATCGGCTCGACGCTGTGCGGCATCGCGCAGAGCCTCACGCAGCTCATCCTGTTCCGCGCGCTGCAAGGCATCGGCGGCGGCGGGCTGATGGTCGGTGCGCAAGCGGTCATGGCCGACGTGCTGCCGCCGCGGGAACGCGGCCGCTACTCCGGGTACTTCGGCGCGGTCTTCGGTGTGACGAGCATCGCCGGCCCGCTGGTCGGCGGCTTCCTCGTCGACGATGCCAGCTGGCGCTGGGTGTTCTACGTGAACCTGCCGTTCGGCCTCGTCGCGCTCGCGGTGATCTCCACCGTGTTGAAGAGCCCGGCACAGAAGACCGCACACCGCATCGACTACCTCGGCGCGGCGCTGCTCACCGCGTCGGTCACCTGCATCGTGCTGCTGACGACCTGGGGCGGTACGACGTACGGCTGGGGCTCGGCCACGATCGTCGGGATGGCCGTCGCCGCCGTACTCGCCGCGGCCGTGTTCGTGTTCGTCGAGTCCCGCGCTGCCGAGCCGGTGATCCCGCTGCGGCTGTTCCGGATGCGCGTGTTCACCGTGTCGAGCAGCGTCGGGTTCATCGTCGGCTTCGCGCTGTTCGGCGTCATCACCTATCTGCCGCAATACCAGCAGGTCGTGCGCGGCGCTTCCGCGACCGCGAGCGGACTGGAGCTGTTCCCGCTCATGGGCGGGCTGCTGGTCGCCTCGATCGGCTCCGGCCAGATCATCACCCGCACCGGCCGCTACCGTGCCTTCCCGATCATCGGCACCGCAGTCCTCGCCGTCGGCGTCTACCTGCTCTCCCACCTGGGGGTGCACACCGACGTACTGACCTCCGGCACCTTCATGGCGGTCACCGGGCTCGGGCTCGGCCTCACGATGCAGGTGTTGGTCCTCGCGGTCCAGAACAGCGTCGAGTCTCGTGACCTCGGCACAGCGACGAGCGCCGCCACCTTCTTCCGCTCGATCGGCGGGTCGATCGGGGTCAGCATCTTCAGCGCCATCTTCAACAACCAGATGACCGGCAACGTCGCCCACCAGCTGCCGCAGCTCGCCGCGCGGCCCGGCCTCGCGACCGAGCTCCGCGCCAGCCCGCAGGCGTTGGCGAAGCTGCCGACCCCGATCCACGACGGCTACCTGCGCGCGTTCACCGACTCCCTCCACGTCGTCTTCATCGCCGCGATCCCGGTCGCCCTGCTGGCGTTCGCGCTCACCTGGCTGCTCGAGGAGGTGCCGCTACGGACCAAGGTCGCCGCCGCTGACGGAATCGGCGCCGGCTTCGGGATGCTGCGAAGCGCCGCCGTACAGGTCGCCCAGGAAGGCCTCGCCCGGGTCGCCGCAGCGAAGGCGGCGCTCGCGCGACTGCCCGAGCTCGGGATCTCCGGACCCGAGCAGGAGACGCTGCGCGAGGTCTACACGGCTCGCGTGGCCTATTTGGAACAGCTCGCGGATGAGCGGCCCGAGCCACACCAGGCAGACCCGCAAGCGTGGAAGGTCGCCACCGAGGTGCTGCGCGTCGAACGCGAGATCCTCGGCGGCCCGACGCCCGGCGCGGGCACGCCGCAACAGGAGATCACGCTGCGACTGGACGCGGCCAAGGCCGCGCTCGCCACGCTCGAAGCGAGCCCGGTCGCGGCCAACCCGGCGCTGGCCCCGCTTCGCGAGGCCTACCTCTCGCGCATCGCGCGCATCGAGGGCGCTCCCGCACTCGTCGCCGACCGGGAGCTCGCCCCGACGTTCTGGGAGGCGACCAGCCAGCTGCTCGCCGTCGAGCGGGAGACGCTGTCCGCATGGTCGAAGGACAACCAGCTCGACGCGGCGATCGCCGACCGGGTCGACCTCGACCTCGCCGCCGAGCAGGCCGACCTCGCCGTCAGCGCCGAGACGGCGTAGCGGGATCGCGCTAGGCGTGCAGTCCGGCGAGCAGTTCGGCCAGTAGGTCGTCGAGCTGACCGAAGGTCTCGGGAGCCGCGTCCTCCGCGCCGGCGCCGGCCTCGAACGCCTCCTTCGACGGGAACAGCTCGCTCATGACCAACAGCGTCGAGTCGCCGTTCTCCTCGAAGGTGACGGTGGTGACGGTTCCGCCGACGCCACCTTCCTCGTTGGTCCACACGATGCGGGTGTACGGCGTCACCTCGACGTACCTGCCGAAGAAGTCCATCCCCTCACCGAAGTTGAGGTGGTAGCTGCCGCCGGTGCGCACGTCCATGTCGATCGTGTGAAGCGTCATGCCGGTCGACTTCGGGACCCACCACTTCCGGAACAGCTCCGGCGTCGTCCAGGCCTCGAACACCAGCCGCACCGGCGCGTTGAACACCCGCGTGACGACGACCTCTCGATCCGACGGCCGCTCGACGGTCACCGGGTTCCGCTCGCTACTGCTCGGCTGGCTCATCCATGCTCTCCTTGCGTGTCAGTTCGTCGAGGACGCCGTCGAGTGCCTCGAAACGGTCGTCCCACAGCCGGTGGTACCGCTCGATCCACGACTCCACTTCCACGAGGCGCCGCCTGCCGAGACGGCAGTAGCGGACCCGCCCGACCTTCTCGGTGGCGACCAGGCCCGCGTCCTCGAGGACGCTCACGTGCTTCTTCATCCCGGTGAGCGTCATGTGGAACCGATCGGCGAGGTCAGAGATCGACGCCTCGGTGCGGCCGAGCTGCTCGAGCACTCCGCGCCGCGTCGAGTCCGACAGCGCAGCGAACGCGCTGTCGAGCTGAGGCTGCCGATACTGAACCATCGGGTTCAGTATTACACACACGCAGGGTGATCTTGACGTTTTCGGCCTGTTGGACCCCTCATCAGGCCGAAAACGTCAAGATCACCGGCAATGGGGGCTAGTGCGAGAGAGCGGCGCCGATCGCGTCGCGGACCTTGTCGACCATCGCCGCGAACGGTCCCATCACCGCGGCGGCGGTCGTCGTACGCGCACTCGGGTGCGGGTGCGTCGGTGCTGACTCCTCCGCCTTCTTCAGCTCGGCGTCCATGCGGTCGAGGGCCTCGGCGTCCTGGTGTTCCTTCACCAGCGGGAACTCGTAGGACTCCTCGTTGCCGGCGTGCTCGAGGACGTCCGCTGCGAAGGCGGTGAAGGCGCTGAGGAAGTCCGGCGAGGCCGCGTCCATCTTCTCCAGGTCCGCCAGCACGTCCTTGGCCTTGTTCTCCTCGGCCATCCGGGCGTCGGCGACGACGTCGCCACCGGGGATCTCGGAGCGGGTGATCGGACGCAGGATGAGCTCCTCGGCCGTCTCGTGGACGGCGAGCATCTCCCGCAGCTGGTCGAACGTCTCCTGGCGAGACTCGGCCGGCGCGGTCTTCACCGCTTCCAACAGCTGCTTGACCTGCTCGTGCTGAGAGATCAGGAAGTCGATTCCGTTCTGGGCCATGGTTGTCTCCTCTAGGTGTTGGCTTGCGCGAGGTAGTCGAGGCGGTCCCAGGCGCGGTGGCGACCCAGCGCCTCGATCAGCAGCGGCACGTAGTCGTTGTCGGCCTTCTTGCCGCGGATCACTCCGGGTGCGGCCGGGTCGATGCCGGCTTCGCTCAGGACAAGCTCGCCGTCGCCCCATGCGCCGACCGCCTTGCAGTGCCGGTAGGCCTCCTGCAGCAACAGGTGCAGCCGCGGGTCGGCGATCCCCGTCGTGCCGGCGGCAACCAGGACCGCGTCGAACTCGATGGAGCGGGTCGTCAGCAAGGTGCGCTCGACGAGCTGTTCGCTTCGACCCTCGCCGAGTGTGCCGCCGTGAGTGGAGATCACCCGCAAGACCGCGCCTTCGGAGTTGAGGGCCTTGCGCAGCCGCCCGACGCCGGCCAGATCGGAGTCGTCTGTCGCCACGACTCCGACGACGCGGCCGGCGATCGGCCCGGGTTCCATGGCGAGCATCGACAGCGCGGGCGAAATGAGGACCTCTTTCGGAGGGCGTCCACGCGGCGCCGCCATGCCAAGGCCGTCGGCGACCGCGCGGGTGAGGGCGGCGTCGACGTTCGCGAGTACGCCGAGCATCCGCTCCTGGACCTCCGGGAGGGTGCACTTGCCGAGCTCGAAGGTGAAGGCCTCCACCATGTGCGCCTGCTCGACTTCGCTCATGCTCTGCCAGAACATCGCCGCCTGGCTGAAGTGGTCACCGAAGCTCACCGCCGCCTCGCGGACCTTCGACCCGGTGACCGTGCGCGGTCGATGGATGTACGCGCCCTCGGCCTCGTCGGCCATCCGCGGCTCGCCGGCGTCGATGCTGTTCGGCTGGTACGGCGCGATGCCTTGGTGGACCGCCGTCTGGTGGTAGCCGTCGCGGAACATGTCGTTGACCGGGCACTGCGGTCGGTTCACCGGGATCTGGGTGAAGTTCGGCCCGCCCAGCCGGATCAGCTGCGTGTCGAGATAGGAGAACAACCGTGCCTGCATCAGCGGGTCGTCCGTGACCTCGATGCCCGGCACGAGGTTGCCGGTGTGGAACGCCACCTGCTCGACCTCGGCGAAGAAGTTCGTCGGAGTCCGGTCGAGCGACATCATGCCCAGCGGCTGCACCTCACACAGCTCCTCCGGCACGATCTTCGTCGGATCGAGCAGGTCGATGTCCTCGAAGGTCTGGTCGTCGGTGTCGGGCATGACCTGCACGCCGAGCTCGAACTGGAGCGGTGCGCCCGCGCCGATCCCGTCGTACATGTCACGGCGGTGGAAGTCCGGGTCCATGCCGGCGGCGAGCTGCGCCTCCTCCCAGACCAGCGCGTGCACGCCCGCGACCGGCTTCCAGTGGAACTTGACCAGGCAGGTCTCCCCTTTGGCGTCGACCAGCCGGAACGTGTGGACGCCGAAGCCCTCCATCGTCCGGAAGGAGCGAGGGATCGCGCGGTCCGACATCGCCCACATCACCATGTGTGTCGCTTCGGTGTGCAGCGAGACGAAGTCCCAGAACGTGTCGTGCGCGGTCTGTGCCTGAGGGATCTCCCGGTCCGGGTGCGGCTTGCCGGCGTGGATCACGTCGGGGAACTTGATGCCGTCCTGGATGAAGAACACGGGCATGTTGTTGCCGACGAGGTCGAAGTTGCCCTGCTGCGTGTAGAACTTCGTCGCGAACCCGCGGACGTCACGCACCGTGTCTGCCGAGCCCCGGGAGCCGAGGACCGTCGAGAAGCGGACGAACACCGGCGTCTCGCGGCCGGAGGCCAGGAAGTCCGCCTTCGTCAGGGAGCTCGCGGTGCCGTAGGAGACGAACGTCCCGTGCGCCGCGGCGCCGCGAGCGTGTACGACGCGCTCCGGGATTCGCTCGTGGTCGAAGTGGGTGATCTTCTCCCGCAGATGGAAGTCGTCCATCAGGGTCGGCCCCCGGGCGCCGACCTTCAACGAGTGGTCGGTGTCGTGCAGGCGGACTCCCTGCGCGGTGGTCAGGAACTCGCCGCTTTGCGCTCGCGGATCCTGACCACGCTGAGCTCCCTCGTGACGGCGGCCGGTGGGGCTGGTCGTTGCCGGAGCAGACTGCTCTTTCTTGCGAGAAGTGGGCATGGGCGGCTCCTCCGCAACTGGCTTGTGAGCGGCGACCGCGCGACGCGCGACGCCTGGAAGGTCTCGGCTACCGGTGGCGCCCCTCGGTGAAGACGCCGTACAACATCACGACCGCCGTCAGACCGATCAGAACGAACCCGACGATGAGGCCAGCAG
>DASZRO010000004.1 GCA_035550055.1 Mycobacteriales bacterium
GTCGGCGCGTGGAAGCCGTAGTCGATCAGCCGCTTGGCGATGTCCTCGGCGGTGACCCCCGTCTCGCGGGTGATCCCCCGCACGTCGACGATGCACTCGTGGGCGACGAGCCCGCCCCGGCCGGTGTAGAGCACCGGGTAGTGCGGGCTGAGCCGGCGGGCGAGGTAGTTGGCCGACAGCAGCGCCACCTCTGTTGCTTCACGCAGGCCGTCCGGGCCCATCATGCGCACGTAGGTCCACGGAATCGGCAGGATGCCCGCACTCCCCCACGGCGCGCCGCTCACGGGCCCTACGCCCGTCTGCGGGCCCGCGTCGGCCACGACCGGGTGGTTGGGCAGGTACGCCGCGAGGTGGCTGCGGACCGCGACCGGCCCGATCCCGGGGCCGCCGCCGCCGTGCGGGATGCAGAACGTCTTGTGCAGGTTCAGGTGGGAGACGTCGGCACCGAACTCCCCCGGCTTGGCGAGCCCGACGAGCGCGTTGAGGTTCGCCCCGTCGACGTACACCTGACCGCCCGCCTCGTGCACGAGCGCACAAAGGTCGGTGATGCCGTCCTCGAACACGCCGTGGGTCGAGGGGTAGGTCACCATGATCGCGGCCAGTGACTCGCGGTGTTCGGCGATCTTCGAGCGCAGGTCGTCCAGGCTGACGTTGCCGGCGTCGTCGCAGGCGACCACCACGACGCGCATCCCGACCATCGCCGCGCTGGCGGCGTTCGTCCCGTGGGCCGACGACGGGATCAGGCACACGTCCCGGTGCGCCTCGCCTCGATCGCGGTGGTAGGCCCGGATCGCGAGCAGCCCGGCGAACTCCCCCTGGGAACCCGCGTTGGGCTGCAACGACACCGCGTCGTAGCCGGTGATCGCAGCCAGCCAGCTCTCGAGGTCACGGATCACCTGCAGGTGCCCGGCGGCCTGGTCGAGCGGGGCGAACGGATGGATTCCGGCGAGCTCGGGCCAGGTGATCGGCTCCATCTCCGCAGCAGCGTTGAGCTTCATCGTGCACGACCCGAGCGGGATCATCGTGCGGTCGAGCGCCAGATCCCGGTCGGCGAGGCGCCGCAAATAGCGCATTATCGAGGTCTCCGAGTGGTGCTCGTGAAAGACCGGGTGGGTCAGGAACCGCGAGCTGCGTCGCAGCCCGTCGGGGATCGCGGGCTCGCCCGCGGCGTCGCCGTCGAAGCTGACCCCGAACGCCGCGCACACGGCGGCGACGTGCTCGGCGGTGGTGCACTCGTCGGTCGTGACGGCGACCCGGTCGGCGTCGACGCGCCGCAGGTTGATGCCGGCCTCGCGCGCCGCAGCGACGACTCGGTCGGCACGCCCGGGTACGAGCGCGGTGACGGTGTCGAAACCGGACGGGTGGTCGAGCCCGACTCCCCCGAACTGAAGGTACTTCGCGATGGCGGCGGCGTGCCCGGCGACGCGCTCGGCGATCGCCGTCAACCCGGCCGGGCCGTGATACGCGGCGTACGCACCGGCCATCACCGCAAGCAGCACCTGCGCGGTGCAGATGTTGCTGGTCGCCTTCTCGCGGCGGATGTGCTGCTCGCGCGTCTGCAGCGCGAGCCGGTAGGCGGGCGCGCCGTCGGCGTCGATGCTGACCCCGACCAGCCGTCCCGGCAGCGCGCGCTCGAGACCGCTGCGGACCGCCATGAAGCCGGCGTGCGGGCCCCCGAAGCCCATCGGGACCCCGAACCGCTGCGCGGAGCCGACGGCGATGTCCGCCCCCCACTCCCCTGGCGGGCGCAGCAGGCACAGCGCGAGCGGGTCTGTGGTGACCGCGACGAGGGCGTCCGACTGGTGCGCGAAGTCGACAAGTCGACCAAGATCGATCAACCGGCCAGTGCTGCCCGGATAGGCGATCAGGACGCCGAAGCAGCCGCCGTCCGGCAGGCCCTGGGCGAGGTCCGCCGACTCGATCTCGATCCCGATCGGCTCCGCTCGGGTACGCAGCACCGCGACGGTCTGCGGGTGGCATTCCGTATCGACAATAAATCGACGACTTGTCGACTTAGCGCTTCGTCGGCACAGCGCCATAGCTTCAGCAGCCGCTGTCGATTCGTCGAGCAGGGACGAGCCTGCCACCGCGAGGCCGGTGAGGTCGGCGATCATCGTCTGGAAGTTGAGCAACGCCTCCAGCCGGCCTTGCGAGATCTCCGGCTGGTACGGGGTGTAGGCGGTGTACCAGGCCGGGTTCTCCAGGATCGCGCGCCGCAGCACCGGCGGGGTGATGGTGTCGTGCCAGCCCATGCCGATCATCGAGGTCAACACCCGGTTGCGGCCGGCGACCTCGCGCAGCGCCAGCAGCGCCTCCTGCTCGCTGATGGCAGGCGGCAGCGCCAGCTCGTCCTCGGCGCGGATCGCCTCCGGGAGCGCTGCTGCGGTCAGCTCGTCGAGTGATCCGTAGCCGACGACGGCCAGCATCTTGGCGCGCTCGTCGGCGGACGGGCCGATGTGGCGACCGGTGAATCGGGTCATGCGGAGCCTCCCCAGCACTGGGCACCGCCGGACGGCGGTTCGGCTCCCCCTCTGTCCTTCGACCTGAAAGCTTCACCGGCGTGTGCGCCGGTTTGCCCCGTCGGTGAGGCGTCCGGGACGCCTGCTCTCCAGAGTGCCTGCCCGCGCGGTCCGTCGGCCTGAGAGGTTCCGGGGAGGTTGCTCCTTCGGCGCCCCGGGCTGGCTTGCCGGGGTCTCTCCCACGCGGGTTGTGAGGCACCGCGACGCTATCAGCCGAGCCTCGACCGCTCGACGTGGCCGACGAGGTGTGTCGCGCGATTTGTCCGGTTCACGAGCCGCTGTAGCGGCCGTGGCGGGCCTATCGGCTACGTGCCGGTGCGACGGATGCGGCGAGCTGCCAACTCGTCGCCAGCGGCCATCACAGCCTCCGCGGCCGGCTCCGCCGATTCCGACGGCAGCTCGGCGAGACTCCCGGCGACCTCCCCGATCACCCGGCCAACCGCGATGCCGAACACACCCTGGCCACCCTGGACGAGGTCGACGACCTCGTCGGGCGAGGTGCAGGCGTACACGGTCGTCCCGTCGCTCATCAGGGTGATCCCGGTCAGGTCCGCCTCGCCGGTGCCGCGCAGGTGGTTGACCGCAAGCCGGATGTTCTGCAGCGAGACGCCGGTGTCGAGCAGACGCTTGACGACCTTGAGCAGCAGGATGTCCCGGAACGAGTACAGCCGCTGGCTGCCTGACCCTGCCGCCGGGCGGATCGAGGGCTCGACGAGCCCGGTGCGTGCCCAGTAGTCCAGCTGGCGATAGGTGATCCCGGCCACGGTGCACGCCGTCGGGCCGCGGTAGCCGATCGCCGGACCGCCGGCCTGCTCCTTGCCGAACAGCGCGGTCTGGATCCCCTGCGGCGCAGCGCTGGTCGGGGTGTCGGGACCTGCGTACCTGCCTGTCACGTGCCCTCCGTACGTCCGGCGGCGGGAAGGGCTCGCGGCGATGGCGCCGCAAACCTCACCGGTGGAACTCCGTCGATGACGTTAGGCAGTCGGCACCTGGCGGTCAATGATGCAAACCGCCTCCGCGGCTGCGCGTCCTACATCTCGACCCGTAGTCGAGACTTAGGACTCACCCTCCGTCTCGAAGTCCTCGGGAGAGATCTGGTCGAGGAACTCGCGGAACCGCTCGACTTCGGACTCCTGCTCGTCAGCGATCGCGATTCCGGCCGTGTCGAGCACCGGCTCCTCGGCGTAGATCAGCGCCCCGGCCCGGATCGCCAGTGCGATCGCGTCCGAGGGCCGGGCCGACACCGTCGTACCGTCGGCGAACTTGAGGTCGGCGTAGTAGACGCCTTCACGCAGGTCGGTGATGAGCACCGATTCCAGCTGGGCGCCGAGCGCCGCCACGACGTCCTTGAGCAGGTCGTGCGTCAGTGGGCGGGCCGGCACGATCCCCTGCTGGGCGAATGCGATCGCGGTGGCCTCGACGGCGCCGATCCAGATCGGCAGGTAACGGTCGCCCGCCGACTCCTTGAGCAACACGATGGGCTGGTTGGAGGGCAGCTCGACCCTTACCCCGACGACCGTGAGCTCGTTCACGTGCTGACTCCGCTCGGCTGTCTCACGCTTGCCTCGCGACGCTACACGCCTGCTGACCCCGCCTACCAGCCCGCGCGGTCGGCCGGTCCGGCTCAGCCGCCGAGCTGAGGACGCAGGCCCGCCCGGACCAGCGTGGCGTGCAGACGCACCGACAGGCTGGCGAGCTCCCGGGCGACCTCATCGGCGCGCCCCCGGGCCTCCGGGCCGCGCTGGCGCACGAGCGGCGCGACGACCTGCTCCACCAGACCGAGCTCGCGCTCAGCAGTGGTGCGAAACGACCGGAGGTGGCGCGGCTCGAGGCCGAAGCGGCTCATGGCCGCGACGGTCTTGGCGATCACCAGCGCGTCACCGTCGTAGTGACCGCCGGGGCGGGGGCCGATCAGGCCGAACGTCTCGATCTGGTCGAGCTGCTCGGCTTCGAGCCCCGCCGCCGCGAGCAGCTCGCTGCGCGACATCCGCAGCTCGGAGACCTCAGGCAGGAAGTCGGCCGCGTTCGGCAGCCCGGTCTCATCGACCGCGCTTGCCGGCACCTGCGGCCCGCCCTGACCCGCGGTCGCCGGCTGCAAACCGCGATCGAGAGCCTCCAGCTGGTCTTTGATGACGCGCAGCGGCAGGTACTGGTCGCGCTGGGCAGCCAGGACGAACCGCAGCCGCGCGACGTCGTCCCGGGAGAACTTGCGGTAACCCGACGGGGTGCGCGTCGGGGTGATCAGGCCCTCGCCCTCGAGGAAGCGGATCTTCGAGATCGTGACGTCGGGGAACTCCCCGCGCAGCTGACCGAGCACCTCGCCGATGCTCATGAAGGCGTGGCTTCCCCCAGGACTGGTCACGACCGGCTGCCCGTTGCGCTGGCGAAGAACAGCAGCCGGAACTTCCCGATCTGGACCTCGTCGCCGTTGCCGAGGCCGGCCGCTTCGATCCGTTCCCGGTTGAGGTAGGTCCCGTTCAGGCTCCCGGCGTCCTGGAGCCGATAACCCTCGGGCGTGCGGGTGAACGTCGCGTGCTGGCGCGACACCGTGACGTCGTCGAGGAAGATGTCGCTGTCCGGATGCCGTCCGACCGTCGTGACTTCCTGATCGAGCAGGAACCGGCTGCCGGCGTTCGGGCCGCGCTGGACCACGAGCAGAGCGAATCCGGCCGGCAGCTCCTCGAGAATCTCGGCGGTCGCCTCGTCCTCGGCGTCACCGTCCACCCCGCTCAGGGCGAGGGTGCTGGTCTGGTCGGCCGCGGCTGACGCCCCGGCGCTGCCACGGCGAAGCCGGTTCCCGCACCGGGCGCAGAACATCGCGTCGTCGGGATTCTGGTGCCCGCATTTGTCGCAGAACACGCTGGGCATGGCAAGCGCCTGCTTCCCTCATCGTCGTCAACTGGTGGAGCGCTTCGAAGTGATCCGGGCGATCAGACGAAACCTCAACCAAAGGTAGAGGGAGCAAACGGTAGGCGGCCCGCCTCAGCCGGTCAACCTGGGAAAACCTCTGCTCAGCCGGCCGAGTCGACCAGCGCGCGATACCCGGCAGCGTCGAGCAGCGCCGAGCGGTCGGCGCCGTCGGTCGGCCGGATCACCACGAGCCAACCCTCGCCGTAAGCGTCGCTGTTGACCAGCTCGGGGCGCCCTTCGAGCGACTCGTTGCGGGCGACGACCTCGCCGGCAAGGGGGGCGTAGATCTCCGAGACGCTCTTGGTCGACTCGACTTCACCGAGCACTCCCCCAGCGACGACGGTGGTGCCGACCGCCGGCAGTGAGACGAAGACGATGTCGCCGAGCGCCTCCTGCGCGTAGTCGGTGATGCCGACCCGGATCGCGCCGTCGTCGTCCTGGCGGGCCCACTCGTGTTCGGCGGTGTAGCTCAGGTCCTCAGGGATCACGCCGCGGAGCCTAGGGCACGCCGCCGCTGGGCCACCACGGCGGATACCAGTCGCCGCTCGTGCAGCAGATACAGCGCCCCGGTCCACACGTAGAGCACCGCACCCCACGCCGCGAACGACCATGCCAACGGGCGTACGACGTGGTCGAAGGTGCTCGAACCCACCGACAGCAGCAGGAGCGGGAAGGCGTACATCAGGTTCAGCGCCGCGGCCTTGCCGAGGAAGGTGACGTCGGGCGGGCCGATCCCGTAGCGGCGGATCACGACCAGCGCGAGGGCCAACACGAGCTCGCGCGCGGCCAGCACGATCGTCAGCCAGAGCGGGATGATCGAGCGGTCGGTGAGCACGGCCAGCGTGGCGAGGATGTAGAGCCGATCCGCAGCAGGGTCGAGCAGCTTGCCGAGCTCGCTGGTCAGGTTGAAGCGCCGGGCGATCTTGCCGTCGAGGTAGTCGGTGAAACCGGCGACCATCAGCACGATCACCGCCCAGCCGTTGGCCTTCGGACCGAGGACCAGCCAGCAGAACAGCGGCACGCCGAGCAGGCGCAGGACGGACAGCCCGTTCGGGACCGTCCAGACCCGGTCGCTGGCAGGCGCGGTGTTGGCCACGGTAGACAGTCTGGCCGATCGCTAGACTCTGCCCGGTCGCGGGCTGTGGCGCAGCTTGGTAGCGCACTTGACTGGGGGTCAAGGGGTCGCAGGTTCAAATCCTGTCAGCCCGACTTTCGGGATTCGGCCTGACCAGGTGGTCAGCGCTTGCGCTTCTCGCGGGCCTTCACCGACAGGTCGATGGGCGTGCCGTCGAAGCCGAACCGCTCACGCAGCCGGCGTTCCAGGAACCGGCGGTACGACGCTTCCAGCGGGCCCGAGGTGAACAGCACGAACCGGGGTGGTTCGATCCCCGGCTGGGTGGCGAACAGGATCTTGGGCTGCTTGCCGCCGCGCACCGGCGGCGGCGTTGCCGCGACGATCTCGGCCAGGAACGCGTTGAGCTCGCCCGTGGGGATCCGGGTGCGCCAGCTCTCGAGTGCCGCGGCCATCGCAGGGCCCACCCGGCGCAGCCCGCGGCCGGTGCGCGCCGAGATTGCCAGCCGCTGCGCCCATCCGATCCGCCCGAGCTCGCGCTCGATCTCGCGGTCCAGCCGTTCCCGCCGGTCCTCGTCGAGGATGTCCCACTTGTTCAGCAGGACCACGAGCGCCCGCCCGGCCTCGACCACGGTGTCGGCAACCCGCAGGTCCTGGTCGCTGATCGGCTCGGTCACGTCGAGCAGCAGCAGCACGACGTCGGCGGACTGGATCGCCGAGGCGGTGCGCAGGCTCGAGTAGTACTCCGCACCGCTGGCTTCCTTCACCCTCCGGCGAAGGCCCGCGGTGTCCACGAACCGCCAGGTCTGGCCGTCGATGTCGACGAGCTCGTTCACCGGGTCGCGCGTCGTACCCGCGACCGAGTCGACGAGCGCCCGCTCCGAACCCGCCAGGGCGTTGAGCAGGCTGGACTTCCCGACGTTGGGCCGCCCCGCCAGCGCGACGCGCGGCCTCGGATCCACCTCGATCTGGCGCGGGCCGTCGGGCAGCTTCGCGATCAGGGCGTCGAGCAGATCTCCACTGCCGCGGCCGTGCAGGGCGCTGACCGGCATGGGCTCGCCGAGCCCGAGTGACCACAGGGCGGCCGCGTCGGCCTCGGCGTTCGCCGAATCCACCTTGTTGGCGGCGACGACGACCGGTCTGCCGCTTCGCTGGATCACCCGGGCGACCGCGACGTCGGTCTCGGTTGCCCCGACCGTCGCGTCGACCACGAGTACGACGACGTCAGCGGCCGCGACCGCAATCTCGGCGTTCTCCGCGATCCGGGCGGCCATGCCGCGCGCGTCCGGTTCCCACCCGCCGGTGTCGATCACCGTAAACCGCCGACCCGACCACTCCGCCTCGTAGGTCACGCGGTCCCGGGTCACGCCCGGGACGTCTTCGACCACGGCCTCACGGCGCCCCAGCACGCGGTTGACGAAGGTCGACTTGCCGACGTTCGGCCGGCCGATGACGGCGACGACCGGCAGCGCCTCGCTCACGGCGACGTCGATGCGTCGGAGGTCACCGCGCTGAGGTGCTCGAGCAGCCGCGCCCGGATCTGCTCCGCGGCGTCGGCCATCGCGGCTCGCGTCCGTGGGTCGCCGTCGGGCACGAGGGTGAACGGTGCCCCGAACACGACGTCGACGGGCGCCCGGAACCGAGGCACCGCCTTGCCCTTCGGCAACGCTTCGGCGGTCCCCTTGCAGACGACGGGCACGATCGGGCAGTGGCCGTGCAGGGCGAGGTAGCCGATGCCGTGCTGGATGCTCGCCAGCTCGCCGGTCCCTCGGGTGCCTTCGGGGAAGACCCCGAGTACGCCGCCGCCGGCGAGCACGCGCAGGCCCGCCCGCAGCCCGGCCCGGTCGGGCGTCCCGCGATGGATCGGGATCTGCCGGGCGAACTCGAGCACCTTCTTGAGGGCACCCTTGTACAGCTCTGACTTCGCCAGGAACGACGACGGCCGAGACAGCATGATCATCACGATCGGCCCGTCGAGGAAGCCGGAGTGGTTGCCGGCGACGAGCACCGGACCTTCGGCCGGCAGGTGCTCGAGGCCGACGATCCGCAGCCGGAAATAGCCGCGGAGCAGGCGCGCCGCGAGGCGGCGGGCCAGCATCAGCGGGATCGACTCCCGGGTCGGGTCGGTGCGGCGAGCGCTCATCGGCCGGCGGCGGTCTCGACCAGCGCCAGCACCTCACGGATGACGTCCTCGGCGCTGAGCCGGGTTGCGTCGATCACCACCGCGTCGGGAGCCTGGGTCAGCGGCGACGCGGCGCGGGTGCTGTCGGCCTCGTCCCTGCGGGCCAGCTCGGCCTGCGCCGCGCTCGCGCTGGTCGTCGCCAGCCCCAGGCCGGCGTCCTGGCGCACCCTGCGCGCGGCGCGGGCCGCCGGGTCGGCGACCAGGAAGACCTTGACGGGCGCGTCCGGAACGACCGTCGTACCGATGTCCCGGCCCTCGACCACGATGCCGCCCGCCCCGATCAGCTCCCGCTGACGCTCGACCATGGCGGTGCGTACGCCGGGAACCGCGCTCACCGCGCTGACCGCGGCGGTCACGTCCGGCCCACGCACCGCGGTCGTGACGTCGTGCCCTTCGATCGAGATCGTCGGGGCACCCGGATCGGCACTGACCTCGATCAGCGCGTCCTCCGCCAGGGCTGCCAGCTCGCCGGTCGCGCCGAGCGCGACCCCACGGTCGAGGGCCAGCCAGGTCAGCGCCCGATACATCGCACCGGTGTCGAGGTAGCGCAGTCCGAGCGCCGCGGCAACGCCGCGTGACACGGTCGACTTGCCCGACCCGGACGGCCCGTCGACCGCGACGACCAGGTTGCGCCGCTGCACCTGACCTCCCGCTCGCACCACGCCTGATCGACGCGGTGCGAGTCTAGGAGACCGGCGGGCTATTCCCCCGGCTCGACCGCAGTGGCCCGCCATCCGCGTTGCTCCAGCACGTCGGCGAGCGTGCCGGCGCTTCCCGGCGCGACGTCGAGGTCGACCAGGCCGAGCGCGGCGCCCGGTGAGTGGTCGACGTGGATGTCCTCGACGTTGACCCCGCCGGCCGAAGCGTCGGCGAGCAGGCGGGCGAGCTTCCCCGGCTCGTCCGGTACGACGACGGACACCCTCGCCCAGCGGACGGCGGCCTGACCGTGCTTGCCGGCGAGCAGCTGGCGACCGAGCCTGCCGCGGGTCACCAGCTCGAGCGCCGGCTGCGCTCCCGGCTGGCCCTCGGCGAGCGCTGAGCGCAGCGCGACGAGGGGCGCCAGGACGTCGTCGAGCGCGGCGGCGACCCCCGCGGGGTTGGCCGCCACGATCTCGGCCCACAGCGCAGGGTCGCTGTCGGCGATCCGAGTCGTGTCGCGCAGGCCGGACCCGGCAATGGCCACGTCGGCACGGTCGAGGTCGGCAATCGATGCCGCCAGCGCTGAGGCCACCAGCTGAGGCACGTGGGAGAGCCGGGCGAGCAGGGCGTCGTGGTCGGCCGCGGGCATCGTGCTCACCCGAGCCCCGCACCCGGCGGCGAGCGCGGTCACCGCCGAGATGGCGTCCTGGGACGAGGATGCCGTCGGGCAGACCACCCACGGCCGGTCCTCGAACAGGTCCGCCGTGGCGTGGTGCGGCCCTGAGCGTTCGCGCCCGGCGACCGGGTGACTACCGACGTAGCCGTCCCAGGATCCGATCTGGGCCTCGACCTCGAGTTGAGGTTGCAGCTGCACGCTGCAAACATGGGTGATAGTCGAAGCGACGCCTGCTCGCTGCAGTCGCGCGATCTCCGCCGCGATGACGGCCGGGGGCAACGCCACCACCGCGAGGTCGACCGGGGTGTCGCCGTCCCACGGCGCGCCCGCGCCGATCTCGACCGCGACCGCGAGCCGGCTGGCGTCGCGGTTGGCGAGCAGCACCTCGTAGCCGGCTCGGCCGGCCGCCATCCCGACCGAGGCGCCGATCAGGCCGGTGCCGTCCACCAGGAGCCGTGGGGGGCGCTGCGCGCTCATCGACCCGGGTCCTAGTCGCGGGGCAGGTCGGTGCGCAGCGCCTGAGCGCCGCGCAGGTAGACGTGGCGGGCGGCCGAGCGCGGGAAGTCGGCCTCGACGTGGGCCATCAGCCGCACGACCCGCGGCATCGACCCGGGTACCGCGATCTCCGAGGCGCACAGGAACGGCACGTCGGTGATGCCGATGGTGCGCGCGGCGTAGGCGGGGAACTCGGCGACGAGGTCGGGGGTGGTCGTGAAGATCACGCTGATCAGGTCCTCCGCCGTCAGCCCGTTGCGGTCGAGGACCTCGCGGACCAGCTCCGCGGTCGCCTCGATGATCGCGTCACGGTCGTCCGCCGCCACCTGGGTTGCGCCGCGAAGTGCGCGCACCGCCATCTCGTCTCCTCGCTCTACCGCTTTATCGATCTACCGCTACGACGACATCTCGACAGCGCGATAGAGGGATTGCACCTCTTGTCGCTGGAGATGACGGCGCTTTCCGGGCTTGAGGTCGCCGAGCCGGATGGGGCCGACCGCGACCCTGACCAGGCGCGTCACCGGGTGGTCGAGTGCTTCCATCGCCCGCCGGACGACGTGCTTGCGTCCCTCGTGGATGCTCAGCTCCACCACGGAGCGGGCGGTCGTCGACTCGATCACCTTCGCCGTGTCCGCCTTCATGACGCCGTCCTCGAGCTCGACGCCGGCCTTGAGCGCCCGCTCGAAGCCGCGTCCGGCCGAGCCCTCGATCTCCGCGAGATAGGTCTTGGCGACCCCGAAGGACGGGTGGGTCAGCCGGTGCGAGAGCGCTCCGTCGTTGGTCAACAGCAGCAGCCCTTCGCTGTCGGCGTCGAGTCGGCCGACGTGGTGCAGCTGCGCTTCGATGTCGGTGACGAGGTCACCGACGCAGGGTCGACCCCGGTCGTCGGACATCGTGGAGTGCATGCCTCGCGGCTTGTTGATGGCGAGGTAGACCAGGCCGCTCGCGGTCGGGATCTGCGCGCCGTCGAGGACGACCACGTCGCGTTCCGGGTCGATGCGCAGCCCGAGCCGGGCGCGACGGCCGTTGACGCTGACCCGCCCGGCGGCGATCAGCTCCTCACAGGCCCGCCGACTTCCCATGCCTGCCGCGGCCAGGACCTTCTGCAGCCGCACACCCTCGTCGGGTGCTGCGGCTGCCGAGCGCCCCGTGGGACCGGCGCTGCTCATCGCCTCAGCCCGCAGCGACGTCGTCGTCGAGCGCGGTGTGATCCGGGAGGTACTCCGCGAGGGGCGGCAGCTCCGCCGCGGACGTCAGGCCGAGCCGCTCGAGGAAGTGGTCGGTGGTGCCGTAGAGGATCGCGCCGGTCTCCCGCTCGATGCCGACCTCGGCCACCAGGCCGCGGGTGAGCAGGGTGCGGATCACCGCGTCGACGTTCACGCCCCGGACCGCGGCCACCCGCGAGCGAGTCGTCGGCTGCCGGTAGGCGACCACCGCCAAGGTCTCGAGCGCCGCCTGGCTCAGCTTGGTCGGCTGGCCGTCCCGGATGAACCGTTCGACGTACGGCGCGCACTCGGTGCGGCTGTAGAACCGCCACCCGCCGGCGATCCCCCGCAGCTCGAACCCGCGGCCGGCCGCGTCGTACTCGGCGGCGAGCGCGCTCAACGTCTCGGCGATCTCCTCGCGCGGGCGTTCGAGCACCTGCGCCAGGACGCCCTCGTCCACCGGTTCCTCGACGACCATCAGGATCGCTTCGAGCGCGGCCCGCAGCGGCGGCAGCTCCTCGCTCGACCCGGCCGGTTCGGGCAACGGCGGGCCGGCCTGCTCAGACATCGGCGCTCGCCTCGTCCGCGGCGGTGTCGTAGTCATCGTCGATCGCCGTGGCGAACTCCGGTGCCGGGCCGTCGCCGCCCACCCATCTCACGTGGAGCTCGCCGAGGGGGGTGACCTGGTCGAACATCACCACGCCTTCCCGGTAGAGCTCCAGGACGGCGAGAAACCGCCCCACGACGGTCATCGTGTCGGTGCAGTCGGCCACCAGCGCCCGGAAGGTCGCCGCACCGCCCGCCCGCAGCCGCTCGGCGAGGAACACCGCCTGCTCCCGCACGCTGACCAGCGGGGCGTGGAGGTGCCCGATGTCGACCACGGGCACCGGACGCGGGGCCATGGCCTTGGCCGCGAGCTCGGCGAAGTCGATCGGCCCGACGCCGAGCGTGACCTCGGGCACCAGGTTCGCGAACCGCTCCTCGAGCGGCACCAGGCGCGGGTAGCGGTGCGCGGCGGAGTCCATCAGGACCCGGATGACCTCGACCACGTCCTTGTACGCCCGGTACTGCAGGAGCCGTGCGAACAGCAGGTCTCGCGCCTCGAGCAGCGCCAGGTCCTCCTCGTCGGCCTCGGCGGAGGGCAGCAGCCGGGCGACCTTCAGATCGAGCAGCGTCGCGGCCACGACGAGGAACTCACTGGCCGTGTTGAGGTCCCAGTCCTCCCCGCGGCTGCGGATGTAGGCCACGAACTCGTCGGTGACCTTCGCGATCGCGACCAGCGTCACGTCCAGGCGGCGCTTGGCGATCAGGGACAGCAGGAGGTCGAACGGGCCCTCGAAGACGTCGAGATGGACCTCGAACCCGGTGCGAGCGAGCCCGGCGGCCTCCTCGGCGGCTTCGACCACGGGCATCGGTCGAAGGTAGCCCAGCGACCCCCGTCGGCTCGGGCTGGCACGCCGCGGCGAAGCCGGCTACAACGCGTGCGCGATCCCGTCGACGACGCTCGTCACAAGCAGCAGCAGGAGCGGACCCTCGCCTGCCAGGGGAAGGATGAACAGGACGAGCAGGACGACGACACCCCAGTACTCCTCCAGCAGCCGGTAGGCCATCCGACGGGCGCCCTCGGTCCGAGGCAGGATCGTCCAGACCGCCACTCCGGTGGGCAGCGGCGGAATCGGCACGAGAGTGAGCAGCCCGACCGCCAGGCTCTCCACGCCGAACCCGATGAGCACCTTCTCGGCGAAAGTCGGCGCGATGAGCTGCACGAACCCGTCGCCGTGTAGCACCGACATCGAGTCCATGAGGGCGAGGGCGCCGCGGCCGGCGAGCGCGGCGTACCCGGCGAGCGCCGCCGCGCCCAGCGCAGCCGGCACCACGAACGACACCGCGGCGACCGTGACCAGGTGCCGGTCGCGGCTGCGGCCGAAGCCGCGGCGCCCGTCCGCCTTCGCCGGCCAGCCGACCCCGCCCAGCAGCGCGGCGACCGCGCTGTACGGATCGAGCCAGCTCTGCGGGTGCCAGAACGGGGTGGCATGCCGGTGAGCACGCTCCAACGCGCGGGTGGCAGCCGCTAGCGCGATCAAGCTCACCGCGAAGCCCAGCACCAGCCCGAGCAGCGTCTCAGGTTGACGTAACGCGAAAAGCATCGCCCGGGGACTACCGGCCGCGCAGTCGGCGGACCAGGATGCTCTGCTCGCTCTTGGACTCCAGGTCGGCCAGGACTACCGCCAGCGCCTCCCGGACGATCCGGCCCCGGTCGACGGCCAACCCGTGTTCGGCGCGCAGGACGAGCCGGGCGTGTTCGAGGTCGACGAGCTCGCTCGGCGAGACGTAGACGGTGATCTTCTCCTCGTGCCGTTGCCGGCCGCTCGGACGGCGCGGCCCGGTGGGGCGCGGGGCCGGTCCGACAGATGGCCGGTCGAGCACCTCGGTCGCGCCGGCCGGCGCAGGGTAGGGCGCGGCGTCGTCCTGCTCGACCGGGCGGCTCACGCCGCCGGTCGAACGGAACAGCTCGTCGGCACCCGGCAGCGCTACCCGGCGAGGCATCGGGCCACCACCTCTCGGGCGAGGTCGCGGTAGGCCTGGGCGCCGGCCGAGGACGACGCGTAGCTCGTGATCGGCTCGCCGGCGACGGTGGTTTCCGGGAACCGCACGGTCCGGTTGATGACGGTGTGGAAGACCTTCGGGCCGAACGCCTGGACCACCCGGGCCAGGACCTCGCGACCGTGCAGCGTGCGGCTGTCGTACATTGTCGCGAGAATCCCCTCAAGTTCTAGTTGAGGGTTCAACCGCTCGCTGACTTTCTCTATAGTTTGTATCAAGAGTGCGACGCCTCGTAGCGAGAAGAACTCGCACTCCAGCGGGACGATGACGCCGTTCGCCGCCGTCAGCGCGTTGATGGTCAACAGGCCGAGCGAGGGCTGGCAGTCGATCAGCACCACGTCGTAGTCGTCGATCAGCGGTGCGAGGACCCGCTTCAGCGACTGCTCGCGGGCGACCTCACCGACCAGCTGCACCTCGGCGGCGGACAGGTCGATATTGCTCGGCAGCAGATCCATGCCGGCGTTCGTCTTGAGCAGGATGTCGTCCGCGGTGACCGAACGCTCCATGAGGGCGTTGTAGATGGTCTGGTCCAGCTCGTTCGGGTTCACGCCCAGCCCCACCGAGAGCGCGCCCTGCGGGTCGAAGTCGACCAGCAGGACCTTGCGGCCGAACTCCACGAGCGCCGCGCCGAGGTTGATCGTCGTGGTCGTCTTGCCGACGCCGCCCTTCTGGTTGCACATCGCCAGCACCACCGCAGGGCCGTGCGCGGTGAGTGGCTTCGGATCACGAAGCTTCGGTAGCGGGCGCCCGGTGGGGCCCTTCTCGCGAGGCGGCCGGCCGGTCGCGACTGGGGAAGTCGACATATCGTCCTCTCAACATGTAGCTACACCGATTGCGCGATTTCTCGCGAAGGCGTTTCGGCGACGGGAACCTAGCCGCTCGCCGCCGATCTTGGCAACCGCCACGTTCGCTGACGGCCGTCACCGCAGCCCCAGTGGCCACAGTGGGGGGTCAGGGAGGGGTCCGGGGACGCTCAGCGCGGGTCGCGTGCCCGCGGATGAGCCTCGGCGTAGACCTCGCGCAGCCGGTCCACCGTCACCAGCGTGTAGATCTGGGTGGTCGTGACCGAGGCGTGGCCGAGCAGCTCCTGCACCACCCGGACGTCTGCCCCGCCGTCGAGCAGGTGGGTGGCGAACGAATGGCGCAGGCTGTGCGGGCTCACCCGGGTGCGAACCCCGGCACGCTCCGCGACGTCGCGCAGGATGGTCCAGGCCGCCTGGCGGGACAACCGCCCGCCACGAAGGTTGAGGAACAGCGCGGTTCGACCCGCCCCGTTGCCCACGAGAGCCGGCCGTGCCCGACTGAGATAGGCCGAGAGCGCGTCGAGGGCGAACGACCCGACCGGCACCAGTCGATCCTTGCCGCCCTTGCCGTGCAGCATCACCGACTTGGCGTCGCTGTCGATGTCGTCGACGTCGAGCTCGACCGCCTCGCTCACCCGGGCGCCGGTGCCGTAGAGGAACTCGAGGAGGGCGCGGTCCCGCAGCGCCTTCGGCGTGCCGTCGAAGCCTGCGGCCTCGAGCATCGCCAGCACGTCGTCGACCGGCAACGCGTGCGGCAGGCGCTGCGGCGGCTTCGGCGGTCGGACCGCCGCCGCCGGATCGGACTCCGTGAGGCCTTCCCGCTGGGCGAACCGGTGCAGGCCACGGACCGCGATGACGGTCCGCGCTGCCGACGAGGCAGCCAGCGGCGCCCGGTCCGGTGTCCCGGCGCGAAGCTCGGTGAGGAACGCCGCGACGTCGCGCTCGGACACCGCCCCCAGGTCGTCGATCTGGCGGTCCCTCAGGAACTCGGCGTACCGCCGCAGGTCCCGGGCGTAAGCACCGGTGCTGTTGCGGCTCAGCCCACGCTCGACGGTCAGGTGGTCGAGATAGGTCTGAATCGCCCGCTGCGGGCGCACCGCTCGGTCGCCGTCGGCCATCGCCCTAGTCGAGCAGGTCGGACAGGTCTCGGCTCGGCAGGCCGTGCGCGGCGGCGACGGGCGCGCACACGATCTCCCCCGCCACGACGTTGACCCCGGCGGCGAGCGCGGCGTCAGCGGTCACGGCACGCTGCCAGCCGGATTCGGCGATCCGCTCGGCATACGGGAGGGTCACGTTGGTCAGTGCGTGCGTCGAGGTGTGGGGCACGGCACCCGGCATGTTGGCCACGCAGTAGAACACCGCGTCGTGCACCGTGAAGGTCGGGTCGGAGTGGGTCGTCGGGCGCGTCGACT
This sequence comes from Mycobacteriales bacterium, assembly GCA_035550055.1. Taxonomy (NCBI): domain Bacteria; kingdom Bacillati; phylum Actinomycetota; class Actinomycetes; order Mycobacteriales; species Mycobacteriales bacterium. The sequence continues at coordinate 16,518 of DASZRO010000004.1, forward strand.
CGAAGCAGCCGCCCTGGTCCACCGCGATGTCCACGAGCACGGCGCCGGGCTTCATGCGGGCGACCAGGTCATCGGAGACGAGGGTGGGCGCCTTCGCGCCGGGCACCAGCACCGCGCCGATGACCAAGTCGGCGTCCAGACACGCTCGCTCGACTTCGTAGGCGTTGGAGGCGACCGTCTGCAGGTGGCCTTGGTAGATCCGGTCGGCCTGCCGCAGCTTGTCGATGTTCTTGTCCAGCAGGAGCACCTCGGCCTGCATGCCCAAGGCGATCGCCGCGGCGTTCATGCCGGAGACGCCGGCGCCGAGGACGACCACCTTCGCGGCGTACACCCCCGACACCCCACCCATCAGGACGCCGCGGCCGCCGCGCTCGCGCTGCAGATGGTGGGCACCGACCTGCGGCGCCATGCGGCCCGCGACCTCACTCATGGGGGCCAGCAGGGGCAACGAGCCGTCGGCGAGCTGGACGGTCTCGTAGGCGATCGCGGTGATGCCGGACTCGACGATCGCCTTGGTGCACTCAACGCTCGCGGCAAGGTGGAGGTAGGTGAACAGCACCTGGTCAGAGCGCATCCGGTGGTACTCCTGCGCCACCGGTTCCTTGACCTTGCAGACCAGCTCGGCCTCGCCCCACACCGCGTCGGCGTCGGGCAGGATGCGAGCGCCGGCGTCGACGTACTCCGAGTCCGGAATCGACGAGCCGACTCCCGCCTCCCGCTCGACGAGAACGTCGTGGCCCAGCCGGACCAGCTCGTGAGCGCCGGCCGGCGTGAGCGCGACGCGGAACTCGCTGTCCTTGACCTCCCGCGGGATGCCGACCTTCATGGACCTATCGAATCACTCCCTGCCCGCCGCACCCCGCCCGCCGCGCCTCTGCACGAAGCAGCACACAACGTTCCTGTCGGTGCCCCGATACGTTCCCGGATGTCCGGTTCGGGCGCGTCGTTGTGTGCTACTTCGGGGGGAAGCGCTCGGGCCAGGGGGCCTCGGCGGGCCGCAACCCGGTGTACGACGAGCGTGCGGCGGCAGCGCACGCCAGGATGCCCATGGCGGCCAGCGGGTTGTGGAGCCGGCCGTCGAGCACCGCCGACACCGCCTCGCCGAGCGCCACCCACCGAATGGGCATGTCCGCTTCTTCCGCCTCACCGACGAATCGGTCCTGGGTCGACTCGCGGACGTCGCGCGCGAGATACACCCGCACTGCCTCCTCGCTGCCCCCCGGCGTTGTGAAGGCGTCGACCAGGACGTCCCAGCGTTCGGCTTCGAGGTGGGCCTCCTCGTGCAGCTCGCGGCGCGCCGCGACGAGCGGGTCCTCCCCCGCCACGTCGAGCAGGCCGGCCGGAGGCTCCCACAAGAAGTGGCCGACCGGGTGGCGGTACTGCCTCAGCAGCAAGATCTCTTCGCGGTCGTTCATCGCGATGACGCCGACCGCGCCCGGATGCATTACGACGTCGCGGGTCGCGAGCGAGCCGTCGGGCATCCGCACCTGGTCGACGCGTACGGCGATGACCCGGCCGGACCGGAACACCGTCTCGCTGCCGGCGGTGTCGAACTGCTCGGTCGGCTCGTCGCGCAGGTCGCTCACGTGACGAGTGTGCCCGGTGCGGGCACCGGCTAGTTGGCCACCGACATGCCGCTCGACGGGAGGTGGACCACGCTCGGGTCGCTGTCGGCGGCGGCACGGGCGAGCGCGGCCGCGACGAACCCGACGAACAGCGGGTGTGCCCGGGTCGGCCGCGACTTGAACTCCGGGTGCGCCTGAGTGCCCACGAAGAACGGGTGCACGTCTCGCGGCAGCTCGCCGTACTCGACCAGGCGGCCGTCCGGCGAGAGCCCGGAGAACACCATCCCGGCGGCTTCCAGCCTGTCCCGGTAGTCGTTCGAGACCTCATACCGGTGGCGGTGACGCTCCGTCACCTGGGTGGCGCCGTACGCCTCGGCGACGAGGGAGCCATCGGCGAGCATGGCCGGGTAGGAGCCGAGGCGCATCGTGCCGCCCATGTCCCGCTCCCCCGCCACCACGTCGAGCTGGTCGGCCATCGTCGCGATCACCGGGTGGGGCGTGTCGGGGTCGAACTCCGCGGAGTTGGCGCCGGTCAGGCCGGCCAGGTTGCGGGCAACATCGATCACCATGCACTGCAAGCCCAGACACAGCCCGAGCACCGGGATGCCCGCCTCGCGAGCGTGCCGAACCGCGCCGAGCTTGCCCTCGATCCCTCGTACGCCGAAACCGCCGGGGACCAGCACGCCGTCCACACCGTCGAGGACGCCGGCAGCCGAGCCGGCGGACTCACAGTCGTCCGAGGTCACCCAGCGCAGGTCGATGGCGGTGTCGTTGGCGGCCCCCGCCGCGCGCAGCGCCTCGGTCACCGACAGGTAGGCGTCGGGCAGGTCGACGTACTTGCCGACCAGCGCGATCGTGACGCGCTGGCTCGGCCGATGGATGCGCCGCAGCAGGTCGTCCCACTCGGTCCAGTCCACGTCGCGGAACGGCAGCCCGAGGCGGCGTACGACGTAGGCGTCGAGGCCCTCGGCGTGCAGGACCTTCGGGATGTCGTAGATCGAGGCAGCGTCGGGCGCGGACACGACGGCTTCGTTGTCGACGTCGCAGGTCTGCGCGATCTTGCGCTTCATGTTGTCGGGGATCGGACGATCCGACCGGCACACGATGGCGTCCGGGGTGATGCCGATCGAGCGAAGCGACTGCACCGAGTGCTGGGTGGGCTTGCTCTTCTGCTCGCCCGACGGGGCGAGGTAGGGAACCAGCGAGACGTGCAGGAAGAAGACCTTGTCGCGGCCGACGTCCTGGCGCACCTGACGGGCGGCTTCCAGGAACGGCAGTGACTCGATGTCGCCGACGGTTCCGCCGATCTCGGTGATCACGACGTCGACGTCGTCGGTCGCCATCGCCTGGATCCGCGCCTTGATCTCGTTGGTGATGTGCGGGATGACCTGCACGGTGTCACCGAGATACTCGCCGCGGCGCTCCTTGGCGATCACGTCCGAGTAGACCTGACCGGTGGTGACGTTGGCTGCGCCGTACAGGTCGTCGTCCAGGAAGCGCTCGTAGTGCCCGATGTCCAGGTCGGTCTCCGCGCCGTCCTCGGTGACGAACACCTCGCCGTGCTGGAACGGGTTCATCGTGCCGGGATCGACGTTGAGGTACGGGTCGAGCTTCTGCATCGTCACGCGCAGCCCGCGCGACTTCAGCAGCCGGCCGAGGCTCGACGCCGTCAGGCCCTTGCCGAGGCTGGAGGCGACGCCTCCGGTGACGAAGATGTGGCGGACGGCGGCTGCCCCTCGCGCCGCGCCTCCCCCTGCGGACCGATCCAAGGCGCTTTGACTCACGGACTGTCACGCTAACACCGACCGATGACAGGCTCGTTAACGACCGCCGCGTGTCTCGGACGATCAGCCGGTCGATTCGCGCAGTGACCGGTAGGTCGCGGCAAGCTCGGCGACCGCATCGTCCACCGACGGCCACCCGGCGGCCTGCGCACGCCCGGCCGCAGCCAGCCGCCCGGCGAGCTCGTGGTCGGCCAGGACCTGGTCGAGCGCGTCGCCGAGCGCAGCCGCGTCGCCGACGGGCACGAACAGCGCCGCGTCACCCACCAGCTCGGGCAGCCCGCCGACCGCGGTGGTCACGAGCGGTACGCCGGCCCGCAGTGCCTCTTGCGCGACGAGCGAGCGTGCCTCCCAGCTGCTCGGCAGCGCCACCACATCGGCAACCGTGAGCAGGTCAGCCACGTCAGAACGCGCGCCGAGGAGCACGACCGGCGCTGCGGTCGCGGTGATCTGTGCGCGCAGCCGTGCCTCGTCCGGACCGTCGCCGGCCACCACGACGAGCGGCGCGTCGCTGCGGCCGGCCCACCGGCTGCTGGCCGTGACGAGTACGTCGAGTCGCTTCTGGGCTTGCAGCCGGCCCACCGCCAGGACGATGCGGCGGTCGTCGGTGCCGAGCTCCGCTCGGACCTGCTCACGAGACCGCCTGGCGGGCGTGAGGGGCGGCGCGACCACGAACGTCGTCGCGGCCGTTCTGGCGCCGGCACGCATCGCCGCCTGTGTCAGGTCGGCCGACGCGCCGAGGGTGAGGTCGGCGCAGCGGGCGACGTAGCGCTCGAGCGCGGCGTGGGCCCCTCGCGCCCGGCCGACGGTCAGCGGCGCGTTGTGCCAGGTCACGACCAGAGTGCTGGTTGCCGGTCGAGCCGCCGCGATCGCGCCCGCCCGCAGCCCATGCGCGTGGACCACGTCGAAACCGCGCGCGAGCGTGCGCAGCCGCCGTCGCGAGGCCAGCACGACGTCCGGCCTGGATCGCGACGTCGAAAGCAGCTCCTTGCCCACTCCGGGCGGGTCCCCGACCGCGGTCAACGCCGACGCCGGGCCGCACACCGCGGCGGCGACGCCGTACCGGCCCAGTCGCTCCGCGAGGACCGCGACGTGTCGGCCGATGCCGCCCTCGGTCTCGCCCACGACGAGCAGGGCCTTCAGGGGCCGGTCAGCCACGGCGAACCCTCAGGCGCACCAGCAGGACGTTGACGGTCGGCCGGTCGAGCAGGGTGGCGAAAAGACCGTGGATGCCGACCGCCACCGCACCGACGACCACCGCGAGCGCGAGGTTCGCGGCAACTCCCGCGGGCCGGAACTGATGGGCGATCAGCCACCCGGCGGCTGCCGCGGCGCCGCCGCCGGTGATGGCGGTGACCAGAGACCGTCGGGCCCCGGCCAGGGACGCGGCACCACTGGAACGCACGACGCTGATCACCAGCCAGACGCCGGTGACGGTCACCCCGAGGGAGGTGCCGATGCCGATCGCCGCGACGATCCACGCCCGCGGCATCACCACGCACAACACCACGTCGGCGACGATCGCCACGATCCAGCCGCCGATCGACGCGGTCGCCGGCGTACGCGCGTTGCCCTGCGCGTACAGCGCCCTCGACAACAGCGCGAACAGCGCGTAGCCCGGCAGTCCCGGGGCGAAGGCGACCAGACCCCGGCTCAGCAGCGCCGGTGACGCGTGCCCGGGAGCGCCGAGGACCACGACCCGCGCCAACGGCTCGGCGGTCGCGACGATCACGGCCGTTGCCGCGCCGGCGACCACCAGCATGACCCGGGCGGTGCGGGCCAGGGTTGCGGCGTACGCCGCCCGAGCGCCGTCCTGCCACGCCGCGGTGAGCCCGGGAAACGAGCTGGTCGCCAACGGTACGGCGGCGACCGCCCACGGCACGGTGAACACCGTCCATGCCAAGTCGTAGATCACCACCGAGCCGTCGGCGCCCCGCGCGTTCGCCAACCTGATCACCACCGCGGTCCACAGGTCCTGGCTGCCGAGGATCAAGGCGCCGGACACCGCCATCCGCCGAATCGTCGTGGCCACCCCTGGCGGGAACCGGTAGCTCGGGCGCAGCCGCAGCTGGAGCCGGGCGGCGGGGAACGCCATCGGGATGAGCAACGCGGCGACGCCGAGGGTCGTGCCCACCGACAGGATCAGCTCGTGGGTGCGGGTCAGCGAGAGCAGGTTCGTCTCCTGATGCGCGGCGACGCCGGCGAACACGCCGTACGCGACGATCACGACCACGCTCGACACGAGCGGCCCGAGCGCCGGGCCGAGGAAGCGGCGGTGTGCCTGGAGCAATCCGATGAACACCACCGCGATGCCGTAGAGGACGACCTGCGGCATGAAGACCGCCAGCATGCGGGTCCCAACCGCGACCTCTTCGTGGACCGAACAGCCGGGATGGCCGCCGCCCACCAGCACGCTCATCAGCGGCTTCGTGATCACCAGCCCGACGAGCATCACGGGCACCAGCAGCGTCGCCGCCCAGGTGAGCAACGCGGATGCGGTCTGGCTCACCCGTTCGCGGTCGCCGGCCGCCGCCGGCCCGGCGATCACCGGGACGACGAGGCTGGACAGGGCGCCACCGGCCACGATGTCGAAGACGATGTTGGGCACCGTGTTCGCGGTGAAGTAGGTGTCGCCGAGACAGCTCGGGCCGACCGTTCGGGCGAAGACGATGATCCGGGCGAACCCAGCAAGCCGCGCCAGCACGGTCACCGCCGCAATGAGGACCGCGGCCCGGGCGATGCTGGTGCCTGGTCGCGGCGGCGGGGTCAGCTCCTCGAGCGCGACCTCATCGGCCACGACGGTCCCGGACCCGGCCCAGCCCGTCGATGGCCCGCAGCACCGGGTTCGCCTCGATGACGGCGCTGAAGCTGGTCCGCTCGCTCGTCAGCGTGGCGGCGACGACGCCACCGGCGGCGGCGATCCGGGCGAGTCGGGACGGGCGCGTCGCCAGCGACCACCCCAACGTCGCTCCCAGCGTGCCGGCGCCGCAGTCCCCCAGCATCGCGGATTCGCGTACGTCGGGACCGAGTGCGGCAGCAGCGGTCGAGCCGGCAACGCTGGCGATCGCACGGGCGGACGGATCGCCCGCTCGACTCAGAGCGACCGCCGCCAGGCCGGTCACCTTGGCGGCTCGGCCTGGCCGAAGGTCGAAGAGGTTGACCAGGTTCGCGGTGCCTGCCACCAGCACGGTGCCCAGGATCGCGTCGACGGGCTTGCGATGTTGCCGGTGAGACGCCGCCGCCGCCACGCTCCCGATCGTCACGAGCTTCACCATGCCGGTGGTGACGCGGCCGTCCCGTAGCGCCGCGAGGTGCCCGCCGAGGCCGCGCGCGTGGCTGTCGCCGTACCTGTCGTCGTAGGCACCGACGAGGCCGATCGCGGCGACGGAAAGGAGCGCACGGCGGCGTGGCGGCGGCATGGCCGCGGCGAGCCCGGCCACCGCGCCCGCGGTGACCGCGGGACCGAGCAGCAGGCTGACGTCACGATCCCGGAAGTTCTGCCTGCGCCACGCCGGGTCACCGGCGACTGGCGAGGACCGCAGCCAGCGCCACACCGCCGCGGTGGTCAGCCCGGCTACCGGTCCGGCGAGCCGGCCGAGCACGCCGGAGGCGCGCTTGCGCGGATGCCGGTCGCGCCCCTTGCGAGTGATCACGGCGACGGGCTCACGGTGGGCAACGGCTGCTTCTGTGACGCGCCGTACTGACCGGTGGTGCCGGCAGGAGCCTGGGACAACGCCAGGACGGTCGCGATCCGGCCGATGGGCGTCTCGTCGGAGTCCACCGTCGACACCGTTGCGGACAGCGAGGAGTCCTGGCGGATCGAGGGCAGCACCCCGTTGTTCGCGCCGGACTGAAGCGTCGGCGAAGCCACGACGACCCCGCTGGAATCGCGGCGCAGCGCCGTTGCCATGCCGATCAGGTCGCTGTCCTGTTGCAAGGCGGCCGCTGATCCGTCAGGGGCGGACCCGAGCGGGACGAGCAGCACCGCCAGGTCAGCGGGATGGGCCGGCGGGTCGCCTTGGATCGTGATCATGTTGCCGTCGGAGAGCGTGCTCAGGATCGTGTCGATCTGGCGTGACGACGGCGTCCGCAGGCCCGGGCGCGCCACCAGCGCGCGTGCCAGCTCCGTCGCCGCCTGAACCGCGCCGTCGGCGTGAGGCAGTCGCCTGGTGCCCGCGAGCTGCTGTGCCAGCTGCCCGAGGGTGTCGTCCTGGTCGGGATCGAGGTAGGACGACTGAAGCTGGACGTTCGCGGTCACGGTTGCGCCGGCGGAGGCGAGCGTGGTCATCAGCGCCGAGCGCGCGCCGCTGTCGACACCGGGTGCGGACACCACCGCGACGCCCGCGTCGACGAGCCGGCCGCTGACCGCGAACGGCTCGACCGCAGACGCGAACGCCTGCTGCGTGGACAGCTCGGCGTTGAGGGTGTCCTTCTGGTTCTCCAGGGACTGGTTGTCGGCAGTCACCCGGTTTGCCTGTTGGCGCAGGCTGTGGGTGACCGTGCTCTGCAAGCTCGTGCTGCCGAGGAACAGCCCGAGCGCCAGCGCCAGGAACACGGCGACCAGCGAGACGATGTGGTATCGGAAGTCGATCACAGCAGTCCGTGCAGCCAGCGAGTGAAGTGGTCCCAGTCGGTTGCGAAGTACTCGCGGTAGAGGCTCCCACCCGGCGTCACGTACAGCGCGACGAGGAACGCTACCGCTGTCGCGAGGACGAGCAGGACGAGGGCGGAGGCCGGGATCCGGGCGCGATAGAGCCGGCTGACCCCCTTGGCGTCGATCAGCTTGCCGCCGACCCGCAGCCGCGTCAGGAACGTGCTCGCCATCCCGGCCCGACCCTTGTCGAGGAACTCGACCAGGGTGGCGTGCGTGCCGACCGCCACGATGAGCGCCGCACCGCCCTCATCGGCCAGCAACAGGGCGACGTCTTCGCTGGTCCCTGCCGCGGGGAACACCACGGGCTCGACACCGAGCTCCTGGACCCGGGCCAGGCCCGGCGCGCTGCCGTCACGGTAGGCGTGCACGACGATCTCGGCGCCGCACTTGAGCGCCGTGTCGCTGACGGAGTCCATGTCGCCGACGATGACGTGGGGGCGCAGGCCCTCCTCGAGAAGTGCGTCCGCACCGCCGTCGACACCGATCAGAACCGGCTTGTACTCACGGACGTAGTGCCGCAGCGCGATGAGGTCCTCGCGGTAGTGGTAGCCCCGTACGACGACGAGCACGTGGCGACCGTCCAGCTGCGTGCGCAGGTCCGGTACGCCGATCCCGTCGAGGAGCAGGTCCCGCTCACGTCGCAGGTACTCCATCGTGTTGGACGCGAACGCCTCGAGCTGGCTCGCCAAACCGGCCCGGGCGTCGACCATCGACGCCGCGACGGACTCGGCGGTCTGCCGGGTGCCCTGCACGAGGATCAGCCCGTCGAGATCGAGCACCTTGTCGTCCTCGATGCGCACCACGTCGCCCTCGCGGAGCCGGGAGAACGCGTCGGACCCGACGTTGTCGATGAGCGGGATCCCCGCCTCGATCAGCGCTTCGGGTCCGAGGTTCGGGTAGCGCCCCGACACGCTCGGCGCGACGTTGACGACCGCGCCGACCCCACCCGCGACCAGAGCCTCCGCACCGACCAGGTCGAGGTCGATGTGGTCGATCACCGCGATGTCGCCGGGACGAATCCGCCGCGACAGGTCCTTCGTACGGCGGTCGAGGCGTACCGGACCCACCACGCCTGGTGGCAGCTCACCGGCGCGGGCACGGCGAAGTGTCGCGAGCCTCATCCTGAGGGAAGTCTGCCAGAGGTCGCGGCAACGACCGCTCAGCTTCGCCGCTGCTTCGCCACCGCGGCGATGCCGAGCAGCTCCTCGGCGTGGCCTCGCGCCAGCTCGGAGTCCTCCTGACCACCGAGCATCCGGGAGAGCTCGCGCAGCCGCAACTCGCCGTCGACCGGAGCCGCCGCGCTCGACGTGGGGCCGGCCCGGTCGGGCTTTGCCACGACGACGTGATGGTCGGCGAACGCGGCGACCTGCGGCAGATGCGTGACGACCAGCACCTGGGCCGACGCGGCGAGCGCCGCCAGCCGGCGGCCGACCTCGACCGCCGCCCGGCCGCCCACCCCGGCATCCACCTCGTCGAAGACGAAGGTCGGCACCGGGTCGGCGCCGGCCAGCACGATCTCCAGGGCGAGCATCACCCGCGAGAGCTCCCCACCGGAGGCGCCGCGATGGAGGGCCCGTGCCGGCGCACCGTCGTGGGCGACCAGCCGGAACTCGACGTCGTCGACGCCGGCCGGCCCGAACGCGACGCTTGCCCCGTCGACGACGATGCCGTGCACGTCGTCGCGACGCCCGATCGAGACCTGCACCGCAGAGTGCGGCATCGCCAGCCCGGCGAGTTCGGCGGAGACCGCCGCCTCGAGCCGGGCGGCCGCGTCCGCCCGTGCCCGGGACAGCTGCGTCGCGGCGGCGGTCAGCTCGGCGAGCACCCCGTCACGGCGCCGTCCGAGCTCGGTGATCAGCCCGTCGTCGTCGCCGAGCTCGGCCAGCCGCACCCGTGCCTGCTCGGCCCAGTCGAGGACGGCCTCGACGTCGGCGCCGTACCGCTTCGTCAGAGCCGAGATCTTGGCCATCCGGTCCTGAACCACCGCGAGCCGCGCCGGGTCCGCCTCGAGCCGGTCCAGGTAGCCGGAGACGTCAGCCGCGACGTCGGCGAGCAGATACGAGACCTCCGCAAGTCGCGTCGCGATGGCGTCGAGCTCGGGATCGTGACCGCCGACAGCCTCGAGATCGCGACGCGCGATAGCGGTCAGGCTGAGGACGTCGTCGCCGTCGCGATCGTCCTCGCCCCGGTGCAGCGCGAGCCGGGCGGTCGCCGCTGCTGCCCGCAACGCTTCGGCGTGCGCAAGACGGGCGAGCTCCGCGGCGAGCGTCGCGTCCTCACCGGGCGACGGCGCGACGGCGTCGATGTCGGCAAGACCGTGCCGCAGGGCGTCGGCCTCCAAGGTGCGCTCGCGCCGGTTGGCGGTGACCGCCTCCAGCTCGGCACGGATCGTGGCGAGCGCGGCGAACGCCCGCCGGTACTCCGCCAGTGGCTTGCTGACCGCTGCTGCGCCGAAGCTGTCCAACACGCCCCGTTGCACGCTCGGTCGCAGCAGACCGCGCTGGTCGGCCTGCCCGTGCACCGTCACGAGATCGTCGGCGAGGGACGTGAGGATCCCTGCCGGCACCGACCGTCCCCCGACGAACGCCCGGGAGCGGCCGTCCGCGTTGATCGTGCGTACGACGACCACCTCGTCGCCGTCGAGCTCACCGCCGGCCTCCTCGACGGCTGCGGCGACCGGACCGTCCGGCGCCACCCGGAAGCGCCCCTCGACCTCGGCCCGGTCGTACCCGGCGCGGACCAGCCCGCTGTCGGCGCGCCCGCCCAGCAGCAGGCCGAGGCCGGTCAGCAACATCGTCTTGCCTGCGCCGGTCTCACCGGTGACGGCGGTGAAACCCTCACCGAAGCTCAACGCCGCCTCGTCGATGGCACCGAGGCCTCGTAGCCGCAGCTCGACGAGCACGAGATCAGCCTAGGTCCGCGGCGGCCGCGGGCCTGCTATTGGCGCGTCAGCCCGACCGGTTCGAACCGCAGGTCGGGGAAGACCCGCCCGAGGCGATGGTTGTGCAGCCGCGCGGTGATCACCTCACCGACGACCTGGCGGTAGTCGGTGGTGACCGCCAAGTCGCCGTAGTCGAGCGCGCGCTCACCCAGGCCGGGCCACCTGGTGAACACCCTTCCGCCACGAATCCCGCGCCCGAGCACGAACATCACGTTGCCGTGGCCGTGGTCGGTGCCACCGCCACTGTTCTCCTCGACCCGCCGGCCGAACTCACTCATCACCACGACGGTCGTACGGTCCATCTCCTCGGCCAGGTCGGTCGTGAACGCCGCGAGGCACGCCCCCAGGTCGGTGAGCAGCGCCGGCAGCGCGGCGTTCTGGCCGACGTGGGTGTCCCAGCTGAAGCCGTCGACGCCGTACGCATCGACGGTCACCGCTTCCAGCGCCGGCACGTTCTTGACGACCTTGGCGATGTCCTCGAGGGCCGCGCCGAGCAGCGAGCGCGGATAGCTGACGCCGTGAGAAGGGGCGTAGGGACGGTTGCGAACCGCGGCGACCTGTCGCAGCGCCGCGAACGTCTCGTGGGCGGCTTCGGTGGCCGGGCGGCCGGTGTCGCTGTAGAGCCGGTCGAGCGCCTTCATGACCAGGTCGTAGGAGGCGGAGACGGTGTCGAGCTGGAACGTCTCCAGTCCCGACATCGCCGTGGTGTGGTCCCAGCCGATGAGGCTGGCCGCGACGTGAGTACCGAACGAGACCGCGCGCAAGGTGTTCGTCGCTTGCGGGCGGCACAGCAGGTGGCGGGCCAGCCAACCGGTGGACAGCCCCGGGTCGTCCGAGCCGGCCTCCATGGTGGCCTGCGCGTCGAAGTGCGAGTAGCCGGCGGTGGTGTCCAGCCCGGTCGCCTGGACGACGGCGAGCTCCCGGTTGCGCCACAGCGGCAGCAACGCGGCGAGTGCCGGGTGCAACCCGAAGCGCCCGTCGAGGTCGTGGACGCTGTGCTGCGGTACGGCGAGGGTCGGCCGCAACCGGTAGTAGTCGGCGTCATGGTGCGGCACGACCAGGGACAGCCCGTCCACCGCCCCGCGTAGGAACACCACGACCAGGCGCCCGGCCGCAGGTGCGTCCGGCGAAGCGTCGGCGGCGAAGGCGTAACGGGGCAGCGCCGACGGCGTCGCCATCGCCGCCAGTCCGAGAGCGCAGCCACGGGTCAGCAGTCCCCGCCTGGACAGTGCTCCGGCCGCGCCCGCGGTCATCGCAGCTCCATGTACTCGCTGGCGAGAATCGCGAACTCGATCGCGCCGTGCGCGGGGGTGCCGCCGGCGCGCCAGGCCGAGGACGGCTGCTCGTGCGGGTCGAGCCCGGCGATCGCCGCGATCGCGTGCCGGTGCTCCCGGCGTACCGACTGGCCGGTGATCCGTTCCGCCGCCGCGGCGATGATGCCGTCGACCGTGATCCCCTGGTGCCACGCCGCCGCGGCCGGACCGCGGGTGCGGGTGAACGGCGGCGCCGTACCGCCCGGGTTCGCCAGCCAACCCATCAGCTGCCAGGTCTGCAACGTCGTGTTCGAGTTCAGCCACGCGTGGCCGACGTCCGGATAGCCGTTGGGAGCAACCCACTCCGACGGGACGTGGCCCGCCGCTCGTAGGAAGTTCAGGTAGGCGCCCCAGCTCAGCACGGCCTTCACCGACGTGGCGCCCAGGTCGGGCAGCTGTCCCCACGTCCAGCCCATCCCGCGGACGGCGGCCGCAAACGTGTCCCCCGGCCTGCGGGCCTTCTGCCCGCGACTGGCGAAGAACTCGTCCTGCTCGACGATGAAGCGCAACGTCGAGCCGATCTCCGTCCCGTTGCGCAGGTAGTGGCGTGCCACCCGGTCGATCAGCGAGGCGGACGGGGTGTCGCTGACGTAGTGCACCAGCAGGCGACGCGCGACCGTACGCGCGGTCGCCGGACGGTGGGCGAGGTACTCGGCGAAGTCACGGATCAGGTGCTCACCGTTCGCCGACCGGTTGGCCGTCTTGAAGCCGACGATCTCGAGATGGCCGGTGTAGTGCAACGCCGGGTTGTACTCGTACTCCCACGTCGTGGGGTTGATCGTGGCGCCGGTGAGCAGCTTCGCGTACGCCTTCACGTCGCGTTCGGTGAAGTGCCCGAGGCCGACGGTGTGCAGCTCGAGGTCCTCGCGGGCGAGGTTCTCGACCGGGTACTCCTTGTTGGACAGCCACTGGTCGAGGTAGGTCAGCATCGCCGGCGCGGTCAGCACCGCGGCCAGCAGCTCGGCGAACGAGCCGGCGGCACGAGGGCGCACCACCTCGGTGTCGTAGCTGAACCTGGTCCACGGCAGGAACTGCTTCTCGACCAGGGAGCACACGTTGAAGTGGTCGAGCCACACCTCGCCGAGGCGGGCCAGCACCTGGTTCTCGGAGAAGATCGTCCGCGACAGCGTTGCCCACTCGTAGGCCTGGATGGCCTCGTAGCTGTCGGCGGCGTACGCCTGCGCCATCCGGGCCGGCGCCATCGTCAGCAGCGGGAACTGCAGCGCGAGCAGCGTCTCGTGCAGGTCCTTGCCGCCGGCCAGCTGCTTGGCCAGCCACGCGGACGTCCCCATGGAACGGACGGTCGCGAGGTCGGCGGGCGTGGGTCCGTAGCCCAGCCGGCGCAGCGCGTGCAGCGCGTGATCATCGGGAACCGTGACCGGTACGCCGGAGCGCGGCCGCGCCCGGCCGGTCGTCACCGCGGCCGCCGTCGCTGTGGGAATCGCCGTCACGGCCACGCCGCCTGCCGCGGCGGCGAGCAGGCCACGGCGTCCGAGCACGCTTCGACCAACGATCGCCCCGGCGGCCGGTGACGAGACCTCGCTCACCGCCCGCTCCACCCCTGGACCGGCAGCTTGAACTTCTCGACGAGCCGGTCGGTGAACGGCGCGCTGCGAAGTCGCACCAGCCGGACCGGTTCCTTGCTGGGCAGGATCTCGAGCCGGTCGCCGGGCTGGAGCGGGCGGCTGCGCCGGCCGTCGCAGAACAACACGGCGGTCGACGTCGAGTCCGCGAGCTCGATGGCGACGGTGGAATCCGGTGAGACCACGAGCGGTCGCGCGAACAGCGCGTGTGCGCTGATCGGGACCACCAGGACCGCCTGCACCGATGGCCACACCACCGGCCCGCCGGCGGAGAACGCGTAGGCCGTCGAGCCGGTCGGCGTCGCGCAGACCAGCCCGTCGCACCCCCAGCGGGACAGCGGTCGTCCGTCGATCTCGAGGATCAGGTTGACCATGTGCTCTCGGCTGTCCTTCTCGACCGACACGTCGTTGAGCGCCCAGTCGTGGATGACCTCGCTGCCGTCACGCCAGACCTTCACGTCGAGCGCGAGGCGATCCTCGACGTCGTAGTCGCCGGCGAGGATCGCCGTTGCGGTCGCGTCGAGGGACATCGGGTCGGTTTCGGCGAGAAACCCGACGTGTCCGAGGTTCACCCCGAGCAGGGCGGTGCCGTTCGGCCGGGCGTACTCGGCAGCACGCAGCAGCGTTCCGTCGCCGCCGAACGCCACGACGAGCTCGGCGTCGCCGGCCGCGTGGAGGTCGTCGGGCACGATGGTCACTTCGGCGCAGCCGACATCGGCTGCCTCGGGGGCGAACAACCGGACCTCGATGCCCGCGGCGACGAGCCGGTCGCCCAGCTCTCGTGCCGCGGCGGTCGCGCCGGGCCTGCCGCTGTGGACGACCAGGAGGACCGAGCGGCGGGCGGTCTCACTCATTGCGGCCCGGCGGCGACGGCTGCTGTGATCGCTGCGTCGTCGGGCGACGCGGCACCGGCGCGCAGCCACAGGAAGTACTCCACGTTGCCGGACGGCCCGGGCAGCGGGCTCGCCACAACCCCCTCCATGCCGAGTCCGAGGCGGTCGGCGTACGCCGCGACCTTCGCGACGGTGGCAGCGCGGACCGCAGGGTCACGCACAACGCCGCCCGCGCCGACCACGCCCCGCCCTGCCTCGAACTGCGGCTTCACCATCACCACCAGATCACCGTCCGGCGCCAGGCACCCGCTGAGCGCTTCGAGCACGACCGTCAACGAGATGAACGACAGGTCGGCGACGACGAGGTCGACCGCGCCGCCGATCGCCGTCGGTGTGAGGCTGCGCGCGTTGGTGCGGTCGAGCACTCGAACCCGGGGGTTCGATGCCAGGGACCAGGCAAGCTGGCCGTAGCCGACGTCGACCGCGATCACCTCGCGAGCACCGCGTCGCAGCAGAACCTGGGTGAACCCGCCGGTCGACGCCCCGGCGTCCAGGCAGCGCCGGTCGGTCACCGCGAGCGCCGGCCAGTGGTCGAGCGCGCCGGCGAGCTTGTGGGCGCCGCGCGACACGGAGTCGTCGGTCGGGCTGCTGGAGACCTGGACCGAGGCCGCCGGGTCCACTGCGGTCGCCGGCTTGCTGGCGGGCATCCCGGCAACGCGCACCCGGCCGGCGGTGACCAGGTCTACGGCGTCCTGGCGGGACCGCGCGAGCCCGCGGCGCACCAGCTCGACGTCGAGGCGGTTCTTCGCGGGCATCCGGTCACCGCCCGTCGTCGTCCAGCTCGGCGAGAGCGTCGTGGAGCTGTCGCTGGACGTCGTCGAAGATCTCGACGTGCGCCTCTACCGGCACCTCAGCGAGATCCTGCAACCGCGCCAGGGCAGCGTCGACGGCCGCGACTCCGGTCGGCTCGCCGGGGGCGGGCGCACCGGCGGCACCGGCAGCTGCGGCTGCGGTTTGCGGCTGCTCCGACACGCTGTGACGGTAGCCGACTGCGCCCTCGCGCGGGTGACCGATTAGCGTTTGCGGGTGGCCACGGCTAAACAGTGCCGCGCTGCGCTCGACCGGCTGGTCGAGTCCGTGGAGGACGTCGATCCCGAGCTGCGCGCGAAGCACATCCCACAACGCACCGTCCTGTGCCTCGTCCGCGACCTTGACGTCGTGTTCACCGCCCGGCTCGACGCAGACGGCGTCCATGACCTCGTCCAGGCTCCCGCCGGCACGCAGGTGGAGTCGAAGGACGTGCGGCTCAGCTTGGACAGCGACGACCTCATCGCCCTCGCGATGGGCCGGGAGGACTTCGTGACCGCGTGGTTGCGCGGCAAGGTGCACGTGTCGGCCTCGGTCCGCGACATGCTCCGGTTGCGCTCGCTGTTCGGACTGTGAGCGGTCCGCCCGGCCGCGGCCGGCGGGTGGCCCGCCCCGTAGCATCGCCGCCATGACCAAGCCGCCGCGTCCCGACGGACTCGTCCTGGCCCCGTTCCGGGCGCTTCGCTACAGCTCGTCCACCACGCTGGCGAGCGTTCTCGCCCCGCCGTACGACGTGATCAGTCCCGCCGAGCAGTCGGAGCTCGAGGCCCGCGACCCGGCGAACGTGGTGCGCCTGACGCTGCCACGCGACGATGCGGGGCCGGACAGCCGCTACGCCGCGGCCGGGCGGCAGCTGGACGCCTGGCGGGCGGACGGGACGCTGGTGGCCGATGACACTGCCGCGGTCTACGTCTACGAGCAGCACGCCCACGGACACACCCAGCGGGGACTGGTCGGGGCCCTCGGCCTGACACCGGCAGAGGACCAGATCGTGCTCCCCCACGAGAACACGATGGCCGGTCCTGTCGCTGACCGCCTCGCCTTGATGGCGGCGACGGCCGCCGACCTCGAGATGATCTTCCTGGTGTACGACGGGGGTGGCGCTGCCAGCCAGGCCGTCGCCGACGCCGATCGCACTTCCCCATTGGTCGAGACCACCACCCCGGACGGCACGCGGCACCGGCTGTGGGCGATCACCGACCCGGCGGCCCTCGACGCGATCGCCGCCGACCTCCACCCGCGGCGCGCGGTCATCGCCGACGGACATCACCGGTACGCGACGTTCCTGCGCTACCAGGCGGACCGTCATGCCGCCGGGGACGGCGACGGGCCGTGGGATCTCGGGCTGGCGTTCCTCGTCGACGGCTCGGCCTTCGGACCAGAGGTCCACGCCATCCACCGTGCGGTCCCGGGGCTGCCACCGTCCAGGGCCGCTGAGCTCGCCGGCGGCGGCTTCACCGCGACCGAGGTGGCCGGCAGCCTTGCTGACGCCGAGCGGGCACTCGCGGAGGCCGGACAGATCGGGCCCGCGTTCGTGGTCACCGACGGGGCGAGCCACTGGCTGCTCACCGAGCCCGACCCGGCGAAGCTGCAGGCCGCCATGCCGCCCGAGCGGTCCGACGCCTGGCGGGCGCTGGACGTCGCGATCGCCCACGCGTTTTTGATCCGTGCGCTGTGGCAGCTCGAGGACAACGAGGAGGTCGTCGAGTTCCACCACGACGTACCGGCCGCGGTCGAGGCCGCGAAGGCCAGTGGTGGCACGGCGCTGCTGCTCAACCCGACCCCCGTCGCCGACGTGGCGGCGGTGGCGGCGGCCGGTGATCGGATGCCCCGCAAGTCGACCCTGTTCGTGCCGAAACCGGCGACCGGCCTGCTGATCCGCGCGTTCGCCGACGCCGGCTAGCCGCAGTCGTCAGCCGACGCGTTTTGCCCGGGTCACCTCGACCTCCGTCCGGCTCGCCGTCTCCACACCGCGACGCCAGAACCGGCGGCGAAGTGCGCCCTCGACCTCGATCACCTCACCCGGGAGCCATCGCAGCGCCGCCTGTCGAAGCCGCGCGGTGAGCGCCACGCAGTCGATGGCGTCGATCCCGGCGCGTGACGACCCGCTCGGCCGGTCGACGACGATCCGCCAGGAGACGACCTCGTCTCCGCTGGGCAGCGTCCGCTGATCGGCCAGGCTCGACAACCGGCCGGTGAGCCGTACCTCGTTGTGGTGGGCCGCGTTGCTCTTGGCGACGCCGGCAGGATTGGCAACGGCCATTCGGTCCTCCTTCGTTAGAACGAAGGGGCGACCATCGGCGCGGGCTACGACGAGTCCCCGGGCCCGGTGAGCCGCCTGTGGGCGACAGGAGCAGACTGACCAGCTGTGGACGAGACACGCGTCGAGACCGTCGACCTCGGCAACGGGGTGCACAGCCTGGACACCCTCATGTCCGGATACGAGGGGATCACGGCGGGATATCTCATCGCCAGCGACCGGCCGTGCCTCGTCGAGACCGGTACCGCCCGATCGGCGCCCGCCGTACGCCGGGCCCTCGATGCGCTCGGCATCGGCCCGAACGATCTGGCCACGATCGCCGTGACGCACATCCACCTCGACCACGCCGGCGGGGTGGGCGACCTCGCCGAGAGCTACCCGAACGCCGAGATCGTGGTACACGAGCGTGGAGCCCGGCATCTCGCGGAGCCCGAGCGGCTGATGAGCAGCGCGCGGCGGGTCTTCGGCGAGCTGATGGACACCGTCTTCGGCGAGCTGCGCCCGACCGATGCGGGACGCCTCCGGGCGGTCGGTGACATCGGCGAGATCGACCTCGGCGGCGGCCGGACGCTCACGACCTACTACTCCCCCGGGCACGCGCAGCACCACGTCGGGCTGCTCGACTCGCTCAGCGGCGATCTCTACGTCGGAGACGCCGCCGGCATCTTCATCCCGGAGACCGGGGCGATCCGGCCTTCCACGCCCCCGCCCGACTTCGACCTGGACACTGCGTTGGCGTCGTTGCGGCACTTCGCGGATCTGGAGCCACAGCGCCTGCTCTTCAGCCACTTCGGGCCGGTGTCGCACGTCGGGGATGCGCTGGAAGAGGCCGCGGCGGAGCTGCTGGACTGGGTGGACGGCGTACGGGAGACCCGGGTCAACGCGCTCGACCTCGACCACGCGGTGGCGATGCTGCGAGAGCGGACCGCGCAGCGTTATGGCCGGCTCTACACCGATCCGGAGCTCGACGAGAAGTTCGAGGCGCTGAGCTCCACCGCGGCGAACATCAACGGCATCAACCGCTGGCTGGACCAGCTCGAGGCCGCTGACGGGCAGACCTAGCGGCCCTTCGTCAGCTCCTCGAGACGCTCCTCGGCGTCGGTCTCGCCCTCTTCGTCGATCGCGACGACCGAGCTGAACCATTTCTCGGCCTCGTCGAGGCGGCCGGCGTCGGCGAGCGCGGCAGCGTAGGCGTACCACAGACGCGCGGTCCACGGCGCGACCTCCTGGCGCCGAAGCGCGGGCCCCTGCAGGGCGACGACCGCTGCTTGGAGCTCGCCGCGGTCCCGACGGGCGCCGGATTCGACGATCGCCAGCTCGACGCGCTCTGCGGGTCCGAGTCGTCGCACGTCCGGGTCGCGCAGCAGGGCAAGCGCCCGTTCCGGACGACCCAGCCCGCGCTCGCAGTCTGCGAGAACCGGCAGGTACGACGGGTCACCCGTCATACGCCGGACCGCCCGCAGCTCGGCCAGCGCGGTCGCGAAGTCGCCGGCCCGATAGGCGGCGACTCCAACGGCCTCCCGAGCCACCGCCAGCCGCGGCGCGAGGGAGCGGGCGTACTTCGCATGCGCGAGGGCCAGCTCCGGGTCTTCGTCGACGACCAGGCCTGCGGCGACCAGGTGGCGAGCGATCTTGTCGGCCAGGCCGTCGCTGAGGCTGCGCAGCCCGGCGCGAACCCCGCGGTCGAGGTCACGGGCCTGGATGGCGTCGTCGAGCGGCGGTTCGGGGGGCCGTGCCGCGCGTTCGTCACGCGGTGGCCGGGGAGCGCGCGCAGCGGGGGCGCGATCCGGGCGCTTCGGCCCGCCGCGCCCGGCGTCTGCTGACCGGGCGTTGCCGCCCTGGCCGGCCGGCCGCGGCCTTCCCGCGGCGCCGGACGGGCGGGACTGTCGGCGGGCGGGCGGCACGGTGCGCTCCTTCGGATCGTCGCGTGGTGGTGACCATGAAACTACGAAGGGCCACCCGAGTAATCGGGTGGCCCTTCGTGAAAGATGTCCGGCGGCGTCCTACTCTCCCACCCCGTCTCCAGGGCAGTACCATCGGCGCTGAGAGGCTTAGCTTCCGGGTTCGGAATGGGACCGGGCGTTTCCCTCTCGCCATTGTGCCGCCGAAACTCTATTGAGATGTACGAGTCGGTTTCCCGACCCGGTCGATATGAACCGACCGCATCTCGGGAACCGCACAGTGGACGCGATGCATTAAGTGTTGTAGTCAAGCCCTCGGCCTATTAGTACCGGTCAGCTCCATGCGTTGCCGCACTTCCACTTCCGGCCTATCAACCCGATGGTCTATCGGGGGCCTTACCAGGTTGACCCTGTGGGAGACCTCATCTTGAAACAGGCTTCCCGCTTAGATGCTTTCAGCGGTTATCCCTTCCGAACGTAGCCAACCAGCAGTGCCCTTGGCAGGACAACTGGCACACCAGAGGTTCGTCCGTCCCGGTCCTCTCGTACTAGGGACAGCCCTTCTCAAGTCTCCTGCGCGCGCAGCGGATAGGGACCGAACTGTCTCACGACGTTCTAAACCCAGCTCGCGTACCGCTTTAATAGGCGAACAGCCTAACCCTTGGGACCTGCTCCAGCCCCAGGATGCGACGAGCCGACATCGAGGTGCCAAACCATGCCGTCGATATGGACTCTTGGGCAAGATCAGCCTGTTATCCCCGGGGTACCTTTTAGCCGTTGAGCGACGGCGCTTCCACATGCCACCGCCGGATCACTAGTCCCAGCTTTCGCTCCTGCTCGACATGTCTGTCTCACAGTCAAGCACCCTTGTGCACTTGCACTCGGCACCCGGTTGCCGACCGGGCTGAGGGTACCTTTGGGCGCCTCCGTTACCTTTTAGGAGGCAACCGCCCCAGTTAAACTACCCGCCAGGCACTGTCCCTGACCCGGATCACGGGCCCAGGTTAGACACTCAAAACGACCAGAGCGGTATTTCACCAGTGACTCCACGAGCACTAGCGTGCCCGCTTCCCAGTCTCCCGCCTATCCTACACAAGCCGTCCCAAGCACCAATGCCAAGCTGCAGTAAAGGTCCCGGGGTCTTTCCGTCCTGCTGCGCGTAACGAGCATCTTTACTCGTAGTGCAATTTCGCCGGGCCCGCGGTTGAGACAGCGGGGAAGTCGTTACGCCATTCGTGCAGGTCGGAACTTACCCGACAAGGAATTTCGCTACCTTAGGATGGTTATAGTTACCACCGCCGTTTACCGGCGCTTAAGTTCT